>DATCQV010000165.1:0-20299 GCA_036569325.1 Mucilaginibacter sp.
ATGCGTATGCATTAATGATGAGAAGGAAACAGGCGAAAGAATTGAATATTAAAACAATTTCTAACCTTAAACGATATTTAGATACCAATTAAACGCAATGGATATTGCCGACTGTTACAAAAAAGTACGCAAACGCACCGAAGATATTTGCAGTCCGCTGCAAACGGAAGACTACGTGGTGCAGCCTGTAGTGGATGTAAGTCCGCCTAAGTGGCACATTGGTCACGTTACCTGGTTTTTTGAAACCTTTATCCTGAAGCCTTATTTTATGGGCTACCAGGAGTATAATCCCGATTATAATTACGTATTCAACAGTTACTATGAAACGGTGGGTACACGTGTGATCCGCACCGATCGCGGGAACCTAAGCCGCCCTACTGTTGCCGAGATCTACAAATACCGCGAGTATGTAGACGATGCAATGGCGAACTTTCTTTGCGGCGAGATCTCTGATGATATTAAGGAACTATTGATCCTCGGTTTTAACCACGAGGAGCAGCACCAGGAGTTGCTGATGACCGATATCAAATATATCCTGGGGCATAACCCGCTGTTCCCGGCGTATTCAAAAGGGTATGTTTCGCCGAAGACTAAACAAGTAGATGGCGGCTTTATTACACTGCCAGAAGGGGTTTATGAAATAGGTTTTAACGGTGAGGGTTTTAGTTTTGATAATGAACATAACCGTCATAAGGTTTACCTGAATGAGTATAGCATCTGTCCGAACCTGGTAACTAATGCAGAATATTTGGAATTCATCAATGCAGGAGGTTATCGTGATTTTCGTCACTGGCACGCCGAGGGATGGGATTGGGTAAAAACCAATAAAGTGGAAGCACCGCTGTACTGGCATTTAATGGATGAGCAATGGCATAATTACACCTATCATGGCCTGGAACCGGTAAAAATGGATGACCCGGTAACGCACATCAACTATTTCGAGGCTTACGCTTATGCTGCCTGGAAAGGCCTAAGATTGCCTACGGAGTTTGAATGGGAAGCCGCAGCAACGAAATTCAGCTGGGGCAAGCGTTGGGAGTGGACCGAAAGCTCGTACCTGCCGTACCCCGGCTTTACCAAAGCGCCCGGCGCCATAGGCGAATACAACGGCAAATTTATGGTGAACCAGAAAGTGCTGCGCGGCGCATCGGAAGTTACGCCGCCGGGGCATAGCCGCATTACCTATCGTAATTTTTTTCAAACCAATTTACGCTGGCAGTTTACGGGCATAAGGCTGGCAAAATAACTTATACCAAAACCTACCAATGAAGAACACCGAAGCAACTAACCAGACCGCCGAAATGCAGGATCACGCAAATTGCAGAACGGGTAAATTTTACGAAGACGTAATTTGCGGGCTCAGCTCGCAGCCTAAATTTTTAAGCTCGATGTATTTTTACGATGCAGTTGGCGATAAGCTTTTCCAGGACCTGATGAACTGCGACGAGTATTATCCAACCAATTGCGAACTGGAAATATTCTCGGAAAAGACCGCCGAACTGTGTAAGGCCATCATCGGCGAGGGCGATGCGTTTGACCTGATAGAACTTGGTGCGGGCGATGCCACCAAATCGACCTATCTTTTAAAATACCTGCTGGAACAGGGGGCTGATTTCAGCTATCTGCCTATCGATATTTCATCCAATACCATTTCATACCTGAATATCACCTTACCCGTTACCATGCCTGGCCTGCAAATGACAGGGCTGAACGGAGAGTATTTCGATATGCTGACAAAAGCATCGGCTATCTCGAATAAACGCAAGGTGGTGATGTTTTTAGGCTCGAATGTGGGTAATATGCCTGTGAACGTAGCCGAAAAGTTTTGCCGTGATGTACGTAACCACCTCTCGCCGGGCGACATGATGCTGATCGGCGTCGACCTGAAAAAGAACCCGGCAACCGTACTTGCCGCTTATAACGATAAGGAAGGCATTACCCGCCGCTTTAATCTTAATCTGCTGGAACGCATTAATCGCGAGCTTGGCGGCAACTTTGATGTCAACAAGTTTGAACATTACCCGATGTACGATCCCGAAACCGGCGCCTGCAAAAGCTACCTCATCAGCCTCGAAGCGCAGGATGTAACAATAGCCGGCATGGAAACCATCCATTTTGATAAGGATGAATACATCTTTATGGAGATCTCGCAGAAGTTCACCTTGGCGCAGGTGGATGACATGGCTGTGAAAGCTTCATTTAAACCGGTAAGGCATTTTCTGGATAGCAAGGGCTGGTTTACCGATGCGATTTGGGAGGCGGTGTAAACTTTTTCTGCCAATTTTTTCTCCGCGTCATTGCGAGATACGAAGCAATCTCTACACAGGACATTAACGCCAATGCATAGTTTAGAGATTGCTTCGTGCCTCGCAATGACGCGCGGGGAGTGATGCTCATCCCTAATCAGGCGGCATATACGTTAACCTTTTCTTAAAATACGCATCCCAGCTTTGTTGCTGGGTGCGGTTCTGCATGTGGCCGGTGTCTTCGTCGTAATCGTGGTTGAGCTGGCGGTATTTGGCGTCGATACGGTCGAAGATGCTTTGGGCTACGGTTTGGTAGTCGGCGTAGAAAACGGTTTTGCCGAGGGTACGCAATAATTCCTGTTGCTCCATATAGGCAATGGTGTAATGGCCCTGCTCATGATCGAGCACCTGGTCCATCATTTCTTTAGAGGTGATGCGATGCTTGTCCATCCATGATTTATAATTGTTCATGGTGAGCTGGATGTTGAAATTAAGCAGGTAGTAATTTTTTTCTCGCTGGGCCTCGTAATGGAACCCGATGGAACAATTGGTGTAAGCTACGGTAAGTCCGTTGGTTTGCGGTGCGCCGCGGAAATCGTCGGGTGTCAGCTGGTGGAATACCTGTGTTTGGGCCGCAGCGGGGGCAATAAAAACCGCGCATAACGCGGCAAGGCAAATCAATCTCACAAATCCGGTTTTCATCAATAAAAGAGTAATTATGAATTATTTACCCTTTCGACTGATCGCTGTGCATTTGGTTTAAGGCCATCAGTTCCTTCATGGTTTTTTGCATCGCTTCCGACGAGCCGTCGAGGAAGATAACGTTGCCTTTGGAGTTTTCGGCGAAGTGTTTGATAGACTCTGTCCACATAGTGAAAAGGATCACCGAGGTATCCATATTGGCTTCCTGCATTTCCTTTGCCGCTACCGACATACCTTTGGCAACTTCCTCGCGGAACAAGGCCACACCCTGACCGCGCAACTGCGATGCCTGGCGCTCGGCCTCGGCAGAAATTTTTATCGCGTTACCTTCGGCTTCGGCAGCTTTGGTTTTGGTGATCAACAGGGCCTGTCCTTCGTTTTCGGCGGCGGCCTTCAGGTTGTTCGACGCTACTACCTGGCTCATCGATTTCATTACCACGTCATCGAAAGTAATATCGTTCAGTTGTAGATCCTGCAGGTGGTAGCCCCAGGTTTCGAGCACCTGGTCGAGCTGCTCTTTTACGTGTTCAACAATGTCTCTTCTTAATATCAATACTTCTGATTGGCGCTTGGTAGCCACGAATGCGCGGATAGAACCCTCAACGGTACGGATGAGCGCCTGCATGAGGTTGCGTTCGTCCACAAACTTAAAGGCTACGTTCTTGATGGTTTCTTCCTGCTGATCAAGCACCGAATACAGCAGCATGGCCTTAAAATATACGTTGGCCTGATCGAACGTTACGGCCTGGAATTCGAGTTCGACGGAGCGGTTCTGAATGGATATTTTGGAGTAGATGCTCTCGATGAGCGGGATCTTGAAGTTTAGTCCCGGCATAAGGATGCGGCGGTATTTCCCGAACACGGTAATTACCGCTATTGTGCCCTGTTTTACAGACACAAACGAAGAAAATATAACAACGATTAAAAGAAAAATTATTACAAATGTGGTGATTTGCATGTTCATAGCCTGTTTAATTGATATTATAAATGTAGAACAAATTATTGGTGTGCTATTTGTTTTTTAGAAAATGCTTTATAAAAAACATCAACCATGAACATGAAACGAACTTTCGGTGCGATACTGACCGTACTTGGCATTATCGGGCTGATCTATACCGGCGCCGAGATCATTAACCGCAGCGCCGCCACCACTACACTGATCGTTGTAGGCATTATTGGAATATTATTTTTCTTTACAGGCGTTAGTTTGATAAGGACTACGAAGGATGAGGTATGACCGGGATTAAGCAGATTTGATTGATTTTTCAGATGATAAATTTGCTGGCTGAATTTAACCAATAAAGTTCTCGCGGGTTTTATCAAATCACCACCGTCATTGAGGGACTAAGCAATCTCTACGTAGGACATTAGCGCCTATGCATAGTCCAGAGATTGCTTCGTACCTCGCAATGACGAACATCGTGGGAATGCGCAATGGTTATAGGAATGCGCAATGGTCAATTTCCCGTTTTTACTATCCTCCCGTCATCACCAATACTCACCCCTGCATCGGGGAAATCGGTTTGGGTGAGGTAGCGAATGCGCTGGGCCGCTTTGTTCAGGGTATCGATCTGCAGGCCGCCGTAATGAGTTTGGGTGGCCGAGATGATCTGTCCGCTTAAGAATTCTCCTTTTTTATTGATATTGACCTTCAGGATGGGGGCCAGTCCGCATGGGCCTGCCACGCTTACGCTGGTATAGGTGCAGAAATTACCGAGGCTGTAGGCAATGAGCCTGTCGTTATACAATTCAAGCGCACGGCACACGTGCGGGCCATTGCCGAAAATCAGATCGGCACCGGCATCGATGGCAGCATGGGCGAACAGGTTCACGTCGCCGCGCTTTTCAGTAAAAAAGGATTCCATCGTAAACGGAACATGCTCGAAGTTGACGCCTTCGCCACCACCGTGAAAAGAGACAATGACCACATCGCATTGCTGTTTTAAAGTGCTCACGGTTTTCTGAACGGTTTTGAGATCGAGAATTGACATAGTGTTGGCATTGGGCGCAAATGCGCAGAAGCCGTAGGTGACGCCTTTTATTTTGAAGATAGATGCGGGGTGAGTGGCCTGACCTCCATAAAATATGCCCGCACTGTCAAGTACCTTCATGGTATTGAGGCGGCCGGGATCGCCAAAATCGCCGATGTGATTATTGGCGAGGCTCAATACTTTGAAGCCTGCATCCTTCAGCACACCCACATATTTCTGCGGACTGCGGAACAGGTAACCTTTGCTGAGCAGGTGCAGCTTATAATGTGCCGGCGCGCCGGTGTCGAGCAGGGTGCCTTCGAGGTTGCCCATCAGCACATCGGCATTGCGGAGGTGCTGTAATACGTTTTTGAAACTGCCTTTGGCGCTGTCGGGTGGAAGAGTGTTACTGCTGGGGTACGATGTGCCGAGCATAATATCGCCTACGGCAGCTACGCAAAAGGAATCGCGTTGGGTTGTATCGCGTGTGGCGAGCGCTGCGGTATCGTGTTTTTTAATAACGACGGGGTGCTTTACTGGCGGCACGTAAGTTTCGGGCGGCATGCTATAGCGGTCGCGGCAGGCAACGAATAACAATATAAGAGCAGCGGGCAGTATAAAAAGAATTCTTACCCGGCGCATCAATAATTTTATGTCGTGTTTCCGGTTCAACGGGGCCAATCGCTCTGCTTACAGACAAGCGAACATAATGAAATTTTGTTGGGTGTCAAGGGACGGGGCAGGAAAATGATAGAGAACTGGGGAATATTAGCCGTTGCGCAGAAATGATACGTGATGTATCGCGTATCTACAGGTCCCCTGATAGCGGCATTTTTTAACGCAGAGACACTATACATTGTGTCTCCTTCCTACGCGGCCAAACCGTAATATCACCCAACAAAAAAGTCCTTTCGGGTTGCGAAAGGACTTTCATCAAATTAGGTTTATATAAAGTTTTAGTTGTTAGCAGTATTATCTGTTGATGATGCTGTGCTGCTTTGTTTCTCAAGCTCGGCCTTGAACGATTCGAGCATACGGCCGCCGCGGTAAAAATATCGTTTATAATAGGCATCGTCGAGGCTGCTGATGGCCACGCCGCGCGATGAGGCATGTGCAAACCTGTTGTTGCCTAAATATATACCCACATGCGAGATACGGCGGCTGTGAATTTTGAAAAACACGAGGTCGCCTTCTTTCAGATCGTCTTTCCTTACCGGGCTAACCATGCTGAAAATATCGCGTGAGCTGCGCTGGATATCCATATTGAATACCTCGCTGTATAGTTCTTTCGTAAATGCCGAGCAGTCGATGCCTTTTCTGGAACTTCCGCCGAAACGGTATGGGGTACCGATCCAATCGTAAACGAAGTGAAAAAGTTTCATGTTTGATGTTGCAGACATAGCAACACCCATAATTTGTGACAAATAGTCTTTTGCTAATGATTCCTGGTCGTCTGAATTTTTGTCGTCAGCTACAGATGTACTGGTTTTTGTTTGAGCCTGAGCTGCTAATGTGCTGAAAAATAACGCAATAACGATAGTAATTTTCTTCATTTAATCCTTTAGTTTGTTGTATTAGGCCAACAACTTGTTTATTAAATTGGACACCCTGTCTATTGTTCGCTACAAAACTATTTAAATTTTTTAAAAATGCAACAAACCGCCCGTTTTTTTCAACATTTATATCTAAATGTTAATTAGTGCGGTGTTTTTTGCTAAAAATAAAAACTGACATTCAGATGGTGTTCCCTGAGTTTTAAACATTTTAACATTAAGTTAAATTTTATACGGTAAACGTAAATTTTTGTTACATATTTTAGGTGAAATTCAGATGATGTAAAAATGCCCACTCAAATTTTTACAAATCTTTTTCAATAAAAACACACCTAACAGTGCTGTTACTTTTCGATATTTCAAGGATATAATTAGATTTGCGCATTATAATAAAATTGATCGTTTAATAATACATGAGTTCAATCGAAATAAATAAGGATACATACCTGATGTGGTATGAAGCCATGCTTTTGATGCGTCGCTTTGAAGAAAAGGCGGGACAGTTGTACGGGCAGCAAAAAATCAGAGGCTTTTGCCATCTGTATATCGGTCAGGAAGCTGTGCTTGCGGGCGCAATGTCTGTACTGAAACCAGAGGACAGCATGATCACTGCTTACCGCGATCACGCACACGCAATGGCGAAGGGCGTAACCAGCAACGCTATTATGGCCGAGCTGTATGGCAAAGCTACCGGCTGCTCTAAAGGCAAAGGCGGCTCGATGCACATGTTTGATAAAGAAAAACACTTTTACGGCGGCCACGGTATAGTAGGCGGCCAGGTGCCGCTGGGCGCCGGTATTGCCTTTGCCGAGAAATATAAAGGTACCGGCTTTGTGAACGTTGCCTATATGGGCGACGGTGCCGTACGCCAGGGTGCATTAACCGAGACCTTTAACATGGCTGCGCTGTGGAAATTGCCGGTAATATTTGTTTGCGAGAACAACGGTTATGCAATGGGTACTTCGGTTGCGCGTACCACTGCCGATACTGATATTTATAAGATTGGTTTGCCTTATGGTATTCCATCATCGCCGGTTGACGGGATGGACCCTGCCGCTGTGCACAAAGCAATGGACGAAGCCGTTCAGCGCGCACGTGCCGGTGAAGGCCCAACCTTCCTTGAAATGCGTACTTACCGCTACAAAGGGCACTCGATGTCTGACCCTCAGAAATACCGCACCAAAGAAGAGCTGGAAAGCTATAAAGCAAAAGATCCTATCGAACTGACTAAACACACCATCCTTTCTGAAGGCTATGCCGATGAGAAATGGTTTGAAGAGATAGAAGCGAAAGTTAAAGCCGAGGTTGACGAATCGGTTAAGTTCGCAGAAGAATCGCCATGGCCTGAGGCTTCAGAGCTTTACACCGATGTGTACAGCCAGGATTATCCTTATATAATGAGCTAAGCGTTATTAACTGAATTTATTGAACTATTGAATCAAAAATAATATATGGCCGAAGTAGTTAAAATGCCTAAAATGAGCGATACCATGACCGAAGGGGTATTGGCTAAATGGCATAAAAAAGTTGGTGACAAAGTAAAACCTGGCGATGTGCTGGCCGAGATAGAAACTGATAAAGCCACGATGGATTTTGAATCGTACCAGGACGGCACCCTGCTTTACATAGGCGTTGAAGAAGGCCAGGCTGTACCTATCGATGCAACCATTGCCGTTTTAGGTGCCGAAGGTGAAGATTATAAGGCGCTTTTAGATGGCGGAGGTTCAGCAGCACCTGCTGCGGAGGCATCTAAGGAAGAAAAACCTGCTGATAAAAAAGCACCGAAGGCTGCCGAAGATAAAAAACCTGCCGCTGCCACCGAGGCAAAACCAAAGGTTGACAAAAGCAGCATTCCTGCTACTGTGATCCGCATGCCAGCCCTTAGCGATACCATGACCGAGGGTGTGATCAACAAATGGAACTTTAAGGTTGGCGACACCGTGAAGAGCGATGATTCGCTGGCCGACGTTGAGACCGACAAAGCCACTATGGAGGTTGTTGGTTACGAGAACGGTACCTTATTATATATAGGCCCTAAAGAAGGCGAAGCTGCACCGGTTAACGGCATTATTGCCATTGTTGGTAAAGCAGGCACCGACATCACCCCATTATTGAGCGACGATGAAGGAGGGGAAGCAGTAGCAGGCGGAAGTAGCAGTAGCACTGAAGAAGCTACAACTGCTACTACTGAAACTGCCACTGCTACTGATTCGACTGCCACCGGCTCTACGGCAGACGACAGCCGTGTTAAGGCATCACCTCTGGCACGCAAAATAGCTAAAGAAAAAGGCATCAACCTTAATGATGTAAAGGGCAGCGCAGAAGGCGGCCGCATTATTAAGAAGGATGTGGAAGAATATGTGCCAAGTGCTAAACCGGCTGTAGCGGCAAGCGCTGCTCCGGCACCGGTAGCTGCACCTGCTGCTGCGCAACCCGCACAGGCTGCTGCTCCTATTCAATTGCCAACTTATTCTGGCGAAGAGAAATTTACCGAGCGTAACGTTAGTCAGATGCGCAAGGCTATTAGCCGCCGTTTAAGCGAAAGCTTATTCACTGCACCGCATTTCTACGTAACCATGAGCATCGATATGGATCAGGCTGTTGCCGCCCGTACTCGCATCAATGAGGTTGCCCCGGTTAAGATTTCGTTCAATGATTTTGTGGTGAAGGCTTGCGCTGTTGCATTGAAACAACACCCTGCTATCAACTCATCGTTCCTGGGCGATAAGATCCGCACTAACGAGCACGTGCATATTGGTGTTGCCGTTGCGGTTGACGAAGGTTTGCTGGTTCCGGTAATAAAATTTGCCGACGGTAAATCGTTAAGCCACATCAGCGTTGAGGTGAAAGAGTTTGCCGGTAAAGCAAAAGCTAAAAAGCTGCAGCCGAATGAAATGGAAGGTTCTACCTTTACCATCTCGAACCTGGGTATGTTCGGCGTTGACGAGTTTACAGCCATCATCAACACGCCAAACGCCTGTATCCTTGCCGTTAGCGGCATTCAGCAGGTGCCGGTTGTGAAGAACGGCGCTGTTGTACCAGGCAACGTAATGAAGGTAACCCTGAGCTGCGACCACCGCGTGGTTGACGGCGCAACAGGTGCTGCATTCCTGCAAACACTGAAAGCGTTACTGGAAGAGCCGGTAAGGCTGTTGATATAATTTCGGATTTCGGAATTACGATTTCGGATTTACAATAAGAAGGCGATGGGTTAAGGCTCATCGCCTTTTTTGTTAGCAGGTGTACTATAATAATGCACCGCCTTTTCTCCATCGCAAAGCTCCGGATAATAACTTCTACAGATTTTGCACAACATTGGCCGATAAATTGTATTTACATAAAACAATTTTTTATGATGTATATTTATTGTACAAATGTGAAAGGCTCACTTACGTTGATTTGATATTTTACCGGAACTTTTTAAACATTCATAATTTACAATTATGGCATTTGTTAACCTAACCTTATGCAAGCAAGCTTGCCGCAGCTTTTCAAGGCCATGAAACCGAAATTTCTTTGCACGTATCTCTGGCAATAGCCGGGGAGTAATATAGGTTAGGGTTCATATTTAATTTTAAATGTTATGTTAAAGTTTTCTATGATCCATCTGGAGGTGCTGAAGCGGGAGGTTATGGCAGCCGCCGGAATAACCAGCATGACGCCGGGGGAGTGCAGGGCCCTATCGGTAGAGATTGTGCGGGCCACCTCGCAACGGATCAGCGAAACTACATTGAAACGTATTTACGGCTTTGCGATAAGCAAGTTCAAGCCATCGTTATTCACTATCGACGTTTTATCTAAGTATTGCGGCTATAACGGGTGGGCGGGGTTTTGCGCGAAACAGCAGGATGATATGGTTTTGCCCGAGGGCGACGTTGACTGGAACACGCTGCAGCAGAACGCGGGGAAGATATCACAGTTCACGCTGCAGGCACTGAAAAACCGGTCGGGTGTTCCCTACGCAAAATCGATCAGGAGGGCTTTTGCCGATGCACATTTCGACAAATTTATTAAATCGGGTTGCCAGGGTGCTGTATTGACCGCTCCTGCCGGTTATGGTAAAACCATTGCACTGTGCCATTGGGTAGAAGAAAAGATAGCGGCGGGCCTGGCAGCGCACAATAGTGATATCTTCCTGTTTTTCAGCAGCAGCGCCCTGATGAGCGTTTTGCTCACCAACCGGGACATTAATTACTGGATCCTTGGTTTGCTGGGTTATGGTGCCGACAGGGATATCAATACACTGTTCGACCCTAAACCTAAAAACGGCCGTTTTTACCTTATAATTGATAGTTTTGATGAACATGCGCTAAAAAACGAGCAGTTCCAGGTAGTGTTAAACCAGGTGATGGACATTATTGCGCTGCACCGTTATGACGATTGGTTTAAGGTGGTCCTTACCATGCGAACGGCAACCTGGATGAATTATAAGAACGAGTTTGAGGCCGGGGATAACCTTTGGTACACCGGGTTGGAGCCGGGAGACAACGACATCAATGTTCCCCTGCTTAATTTAAGCGAAATAAGGCAGCTTTGCAGGAATATCGATCCGTCGGTGCAAACGTTTATCGCGTTTAATGCTGCCGAAAGTTTTAATCATCCTTTATATCTTCAATTTTACTACAAACGGCACCGTCATGATTTTTCGCTGAGCAGCGCCGATCGTTTTTGCATTTACGATGTAATAGCGCTGTTTATTTTAAATAAGGTATACCTTGGCAGGTATTCGTCTGAAAAGACCTTACTCATTGATGCACTGATAGGAGAAATGGACCTGCTTAACCGGCAATATAAAGTTGATATGCTAAAAGCCGGACGAGTGGTAAGGGAATACCAACAGGCCTATAAAGAACTTTTAAACATCGGCTTTTTAAGGGAGGACAATCAAAGCGACGATTACCATTTTAATATCAGCATAGTGTTTGGTAACGATAATTTTTTACAGCACAGCCTTGCCAAAAATCTGCAGCACCGCTATTGCGGTAAGTTTACGCCCGAATTTGTGCGGGTGTTTAATGAACAGTATTCGGAATCGGTGCATAAAATGGGCGTGCTGAAGTGGTGCATCATCAATGCCGTTAAAACCGGGCAGCAGGAAGCCTTTGCGATGCTGAGCGATATCGCGGGCCTCACAACGGAAGAAAGAACCGACCTGATGGCCTTTATTGGCGATGTGTTGAAAAACAGCGGGCCTAAGAATAACTTAAACACCGGGTCCCCGAAAATTGCGGCGCTACAGGGCAATATAAATAATTAAGCCTGAAACATCTGCCGCGCGACATCAGTGCAACTTTTCTTCGCGGGTTATTGCGATTTTCTCCAGACGTCATTGCTTGGTATCCCACGTGATGCACGGTGCAGGCGGGAGACACAAAGTATTGTGTCTCTACATGAAATGGATTATCGGGAAACGTTTGTTTGCAATATGAAGGTTGCGCTGAATGGTAAGAAAAAGCACTTTGAGCGGCTGGCAAAGAACAAGGCGAACGAAAGAGTATGGTGGGGCTGTACCATAGAGCCGATTAAAAATGCCAACGGCGAACTGATGGGCGTGTCATTTGTGGCGAGGAACATCAATGAGCAAAAACTGAATGAGGAGAAGATCGTAGCCCAGAACCAAAAACTGACAAGGATAGCCGAAATACAATCGCATGATTACCGGGGACTGTGGCCTCGATTTTAGGGTTGATGAACTTAATTGAGGCCGAAGATTGCGTGGCGCCTAAGGAATACCTTTTATTGCTGCAGCAGGCCGTAAAAGATCTGGACGAAAAGATCCACGAAGTGGTGGATGTGGTAAGTAAAATTTAAATTTATGCCCGGACAGATTTACCCGGCAAATAAGTGAGAGCATCGCATCAGCCCAAATTCAAAAAAACGCGCATTGCGCCCACACCCAGTGGGTTTCTGCATTTAGGGAATGTGCTGTCGTTCAGTATTACAGCCGAACTGGCACGCAGGAGCGGCGCCAAAATACTGCTGCGGATAGATGACATAGATCATGTACGGGCAAGTGCCGAATACATTCAGGATATTTTTGATACCCTTAACTTTTTGGAGATTGAGTGGGATGAAGGTCCGCGGGATGTGGTGGATTTTGAGGCGGAATGGTCGCAAAGGCACAGGACGCGGCTTTATGATGAGGCGATTGAGCAGTTACATGCTGAAGGGCTGATCTTTGCCTGCCGCTGTTCGCGTAAGCAACTGAATGATCCGGCGGCCAAATGTAACTGCAAAGGCCGGCAGGTTGCTTTGGATACGCCTGATGTAAGCTGGCGGTTAGATACCAGCGCCGCCGGAGCTATGCGTATTAAAACTTACACCGGTGAGGTGATCGAGACCATGCTGCCTGCCGGGATGGAGAATTTTGTGGTGAAGCGCCGGGACGGCTTGCCGGCTTATCAGTTGACTTCGGTGATCGATGATCTGCATTACGGCACCGACCTGGTGATACGCGGGCAGGACCTTTGGGAATCGACTATAGCACAGCATATTTTGGCGGCGGCCCTGGGGCGGGAAGAGTTTAAGAAGATTACTTTTTATCACCATCCTTTGCTGATGGAGGTGAATGGCGGAAAATTGTCTAAATCGGCAGGTGCGGCGTCGGTGAGGTATTTGCGCGGAGAGGGGAAAACGGCCGCGAATATTTTTACGGAGATTGCGGAAATGTGTGGGTTAGACAGAAATATTAGGGATTGGGGGGAGCTGGCGGGGCCGTTTGTGTAGGATAAAATGATGGCCTGTGCTATTCCGGCTTGGGGCGGTCTCACAGCCACCGCTTCGTATCGTCGGTTTTAACCGACGGACTATGTATTGACCGCCATCCGGCTTTAGCCCAAACAGGCTGTTGCTGCAAAAATACTGTCGCCGGTAAACTGATCACATTTAGTTATATTTGGTAGCATCGTTGTAAAGAAAACACGCCAGTCGACAGAAAATTTGTGATTGAAACGCTGTACTCAATTTCAAAACGGTTCAAAACCTTGTTATTTGATATGGAGCGACTGTTTTCTCCCTTAAAAACCGGAAAAAAGGGGTACACCCAAAACCGGGTTTTACCTGTTCCACGTCAAAAAACGACTCACCCAAAACGCCATTTAGCCTGTTCCACATCAAAAAACGACTCACCCAAAACGCGGTTTAGCCCGTTCCGCCGCAAAAAACGACTCACCCTAAAGTGGGTTTAGCCCGTTCCACCGGTTGAAAAAGTATGTTATACAGCAGGTTTTAGACCGTGGGCAAAGGATCAGGGATACCAAAATTATTGCCTGCCTTCCGTCTTTACCCTTTCAGCTTTTACCTTTATCCAAAAAATACTATCTTAGCCTACCAACCCTGGTTAATGCATGAAAACGATTACCTGTTTATCCGCAGCTGTTTTATCTTGCAGCATTGCCGCAGCTCAACAAATGAACGTTCAGAAACTTACTTACCCCTCAACCAAAAAGGTTGATACCGTTGATACTTATTTCGGCACGAAGGTGCCCGACCCTTACCGCTGGCTGGAAGACGACCGCGCCGCCGATACCAAAGCCTGGGTGCAGGCCGAGAACAAGGTTACGCAGGATTATCTTGGTCAGATCCCGTACCGGCAGGCCATGCATGATCGCCTGAAACAGCTCTGGAATTATGAAAAGTACAGCGCGCCGTTTAAAGAAGGCAAATACACTTATTTTTATAAGAACGACGGCTTGCAGAGCCAGGCCGTGTTGTGGCGGCAGGAGGGCGAGGGCGCTCCCGAGGTATTCCTCGATCCCAATAAATTCTCGGCCGACGGCACTACTTCCTTACAGGGGATAGACTTTACCAAAGACGGCAGTATGGCCGCCTACCAGCTATCGGAAGGTGGCAGCGACTGGCGCAAGGTGATAGTGATCAAAACGGCTGACAAGGCTGTTGTGGGCGACACGCTGACGGATATCAAATTCAGCGGGATTGCCTGGAAAGGAAACGATGGTTTTTATTACAGCAGCTATGATAAACCAAAGCAGGGCAGCGCACTGGCAGGAATCACCCAATATCATAAATTGTATTACCACAAACTGGGCACGCCGCAAAGCAGCGATGTACTGACCTTCGGCGGGGATAAAACGCCGCGGCGGTACATCGGCGCTTACCTTACCGAAGACGAGCGTTTCCTGGTGATCTCGGCAGCGAAAGAGACCACGGGCAACGAGCTTTACATCCAGGATCTGAGCAACCCGAACAGCCTGATCATGAATGTGGTGGATAATTTCGACAACCAGCATAGCGTAATCGGTAATGTGGATGGCAAGCTGTATATCCATACCAATTTGTATTCGCCCAACTTTAAAGTGGTTACGGTGGATGCGGCCGACCCTAAACCCATTAACTGGAAAGACCTGATCCCGCAAACAGCTAATGTGCTTTCGGCAACTACGGGTGGCGGAAAGATCTTTGCCGAATACCTGAAAGATGCTACGTCATTTGTGCAGCAATACGATATGAACGGCAAGCTGGAGCGCACCATAACGCTGCCGGCTATTGGCACTGCAAGCGGCTTCGGTACCAAAAAAGAAGAGAAGGAAACGTATTATACCTTTACCAACTACGTTTATCCGCCTACCATTTTTAAGTTGGATATAGCCACCGGCGTATCTGCCATTTACAAAAAAAGCGGCGTGCAATTCGACCCTGCGCAATATGAAAGCAAGCAGGTTTTCTACCCCTCGAAGGATGGTACAAAGATCCCGATGATCATTACCTATAAAAAAGGTACGGTAATGAATGGCAAAAATCCGCTGATGCTGTATGCGTATGGCGGGTTTAATATCAGTTTGACGCCGGCCTTTAGTACATCGAACATTATATTATTAGAGCATGGCGGCATTTACGCGGTGCCCAACCTGCGCGGCGGCGGCGAGTATGGCGAGAAATGGCATAAGGCCGGTATAAAAATGAAGAAACAGAACGTGTTCGACGATTTTATTGCGGCAGCCGAATACCTCATCAAACATAAATATACCTCGAAAGATTACCTCGCTATTTCGGGCGGCTCGAACGGTGGCCTGCTGGTTGGTGCGGTAATGGCCCAGCGCCCCGACTTGTGTAAGGTGGCCTTCCCCGCAGTTGGCGTGATGGATATGCTGCGTTATAACCAGTTTACTGCAGGCGCAGGGTGGAGCTACGATTACGGCACAGCGCAGGACAGTGAGGAAATGTTTAACTATCTTTATAAATATTCGCCGTACCATGCTTTAAAACCAGCCGACTACCCTGCAACCATGGTTACCACTGCCGACCATGACGACCGCGTGGTACCTGCACACTCGTTCAAGTTTGCATCGCGGTTGCAGGAATACCAGCAAGGCGCCGCACCGACGATTATCCGCATAGAAACAAAGGCGGGGCATGGTGCAGGACAAAGCACCGAGCAGGTAATTAGCGGGCAGGTGGATAAGTGGGCGTTTATGTTTTGGAATATGGGAGTGACTTTTTAATTTGGGATGTTCAGTTTCGGAGTTTAAACCGCAATGACGGTGGGATAGCTTTTGATCATAATTTATGAAATGAAATATACCAGACTTATCATTTTTGCCTTGTTGCTTTTGGCTGGCAACGCTCTTTTTGCCCAAAAGCGCGACCTTAACATTGTTTTCATCGGCAACAGCATCACTTACGGTGCCGGGTTGGCCGATCCCGCTACAGAAGCGCCGCCGGTTATAGCAGCCGACTACCTTCGCCAGCAATCAAACATCGGTAAGGTTGAAATTGCCAATCAGGGTCACAGCGGTTATACTACAGTGGATTTTTTGCCATCTACCGGCGGGGTGTTTAAGGATGTAGAGAAATCGGCCCATGCTTTTACCAACGCACAGGCGCTGCTGATATTTTCGATTAAGCTGGGTACCAATGATAGCGCAATTGAGGGTCCACGGGGAGCACCGGTTTTCCCGGAGGTATATTACCAGAACCTGAAAGCCATTGCCGATAGTTTACTGAAGGAGTTTCCCGCCTGTATCGTTATTTTTCAGCACCCGGTTTGGTATAGCCCCAATACTTACAACGGTGCCAAGTACCTGCAGGAGGGTTTGGATCGCCTGCAAAATTATCTGCCGCAAATTGACCAGCTGGTTGAGGATTACGGCGCCACTTACCCTAAACGCGTTTTTGTGGGCGATACTAAAGGATTCGATTATTTCAAGAGGCATTCCACTACCGATTTCCAGGCAGAGCAGGGTCATCAGGGTACATTTTATTTGCATCCTAATAAACAAGGGGCTATTGCTTTAGGGAACTTTTGGGGAGATGCGATAAATAGAGTGGTGAAGAAGCTGGGGAAATAAATGGATACCACCGCGTTATTCGGAACGCTAAATAGCATAGCTGTACTGCCGGCCGAATTAAAGAAGGTGATGGCTGATATTTTGATCGAAGAGGAGTTTCCGAGGAAAAGTATCTTACTCAAAACCGGCCAGGTGGCTCAGCGGATATACTTCATTAAAAAAGGCTTGGTGCGCGCTTTTTATTATAAAGGTGACAACGAGTATTCAAGCTGGTTTAATGGCGAAAATGAAATCATCATTTCGGTTTACAGCTTTTTTTCAAGGCGACCATCATTTGAAACTATCGAGGTACTGGACGATTGCATTTTACAATCTATTAACTGGGATCAACTTCAATCGCTATACCAGCAATTCCCCGAATTTAACCTTATCGGCAGGCTCATCACCGAACAATACTACATCCGCTCAGAAGAAAAGATGATCGAATTGCAAACGCTTACCGCAAAGCAACGGTATGAGAAACTGCTGGCTACTTATCCGAATATTATTCAAAGGGCCACATTAGGACAGATCGCATCGTATCTTGCCGTAAAGCAGGAAACTTTAAGCCGCATAAGGGGTAAACGTTAGTTTTTGACTTTAGTCAAAGTTTTTAGGGGTAATTGCCGCCGAAATTTGATTAAATCAAAAAACGAAAGCCATGCTTATTATCATCTTAGTCTGTTTTGCAATTTGTTTTCTTATAGAAAAATTGATCCCCGGCTGGAAGTTACCCGCTGTACCTACGTGGACGATCAGGGTATTGGCAGTCAATTTTGTTCAACTATTAGTGGTAACCGTCGCCGGTTTTACGTGGGAAAAGTTACTGTCGCGCTGGTCGGTATTTCAATTGTCGGCCCACGTGCCCGATTGGTTGGGTGGCGTTATTGCATATTTTATCGCTACGTTCGTTTTTTACTGGTGGCACAGGTGGCGTCACGAAAGCGATTACTTGTGGCGTCATTTTCACCAGATTCATCACAGTGCACAACGTATAGAAGTGATCACCTCGTTTTACAAGCACCCGCTGGAAATGACAGTCAATTCCATTATCGGTAGTCTTCTCGCTTATACATTTTTAGGACTGAACGTAGAAGCGGGCGCTATTTATACTTTGTGCACCGCTTTGGGCGAGTTCTTTTACCACACCAACATTAAAACGCCGAAGTGGGTAGGATATATTTTTCAACGCCCCGAAATGCACCGGATACACCACGAGTATGAAAAGCACACCAGTAACTACGGCGACATTGTTTGGTGGGACATGCTTTTCGGCACGTACAGCAATCCGAAAGAGTTTACCACGTCGTGCGGATTTGATATAGAGAAGGAATTAAAGCTAAAAGAAATGCTTTTGTTTAAGGATGTGCATAAAGAGGTGTAAGATATTTAAAATTCACTTCATCGCTTTGTACTTAACGATGACGTGCGGGGGCGAGTTTTTCAGACTTACGAAGTTTTTAAAATTTCGTAAGTCTTTGTCCGAACCGTGATTCGCTTAATTATTCAATCAACGAAATCATTCAATCAAAAAAGGCAACGGTCAAAAAAGGCCCACAGATATTCTCTATGAGCCTGTAAAAATCACATGAAGATCTTTTTACCACTTATTTCCCCATGGGTCGCTGATGTTGTATTGTTTCAGCACATCGGCAGGTACGCCGTCCCATTTGCCGGGCTGGTTGCCTACGTAGCCCAGATCGTCGATGCCGATCTTGCTGGTGTAGAAGCCTGAGGCGGTCAAATCGCGCATGCGGTTGAAGAATGATACGCCTTGTGCCATTTCCGGTTTTGCTTTTTTAGGATAGGCAATGGCGGTCACCATCTCGATCTGCTGATCGTGGCTGGCATCAACAAAGGTTTTATTATACCTGTTGAGGCATTGCATATCCAGCCAGCGCAGGCCGCCCCGCATTGGGGTTTGGTGCTCTGGCATGTCTTTCACGATGAACTCAATGAAGGCAGGCACCTTCGCGTCTGACGCGCTGCCGGAGCGGGCATCTTTGGGGATAATGATATCGCCAAGCACGGTAATGGTAGCCATTTCGTGATCGTTAAAAAAAGTTTCGGCGTTCAGTTTTTTGTCGCGTTCAACCTCGAAGGGCTGACGACCGGCTTCTGCGGCAGCGGGGGCAGCGGTGTTGTCTTCCGCTAATTTATTTCCTTTAGGCTTACAGGCTTCGAGCAATACCCCGGTTGAGATAGCGCCGATGCCAAGAGCCTTTAATGAGTCGCGTCTGTTCATGTTTTTATAATGATTAAACGTTTAATTTTTTACGTTGAGATAAAATGTATTCGGCAGTACGCATAGACAGTGCCAGGATGGTCCAGGTAGCGTTTTTATCGCCCTGCTGGACAAACGGAGCAGCATCAACTACGAACAGGTTATTGCAATCATGCGCCTGGCAGTATTTGTTCAGAGCCGATTTTTTAGGATCGTCGCCCATGCGCACGGTGCCCACCTCGTGGATGATCATACCCGGGGCTTCCAAACCGTAGTTGGTCTCTTTGCCCTGCGGCGGACCGTAAATAGCACCGCCCATGTTGTGCATAATAGCCTGGAAGGTATCCTGCATGTGCTTGGCCTGCTGGATCTCGTAATCACTCCATTTGTAATGGAAACGCAGTACCGGGATACCATATTTATCAACCACATCAGGGTCTATCTCGCAATAGTTATCGTAACGGGCAATGGCAGTACCGCGACCGGCCATACCGAAGCCTGTTCCGTAGAAACGGCGGTAATCTTCTTTCAGATCGGCGCCGAAACCACCGGCTTCCTTCATTTTACCGTCTTTGCCCGGTACCGCGCCGTTCATGTTCTGGATGCCGCCGCTAAAGCCGTAACCCGGCATGTGCAGGCCGCCGCCAAACTCAATGTGGTATCCGCGCGGGAAGTTTAGTTTCTTATTATCATATACCCACGGGCCATAAATGTGCACGCTGCCTACGCCGTCTTCGTTGTAGCGCTTGCGATCCATCAGTTCAGGCAGCCAGCCGCCAGCGCTCGATCCGGTTGAATCGTGCAGGTAGTGACCCACTACACCGCTGCTGTTTGCCAGTCCGTTTGGATGACGGGATGATTTTGAGTTAAGCAGCAAACGGGCCGATTCGCCGGCGCTGGCGCCGAGGATCACCATTTTGCCCTTTACCTGGTACTCCTGCATGTCCTCTTTGCTGATATAGGATACGCCGGTAGCCAGGCCGTTAGCATCTGTCAATACCTCGCGCACCATGGCGTTAGGGATCACTTTCAGGTTGCCGGTTTTGATTGCCGGAATAACCAGACATGAAGACGACGAAAAGTCGCCGTAAATTTTACAGCTTCGGCCGCATTGTCCGCAGAAGAAACAGGCGCCGCGGTCTTTGTTACCCGGCAGCGCTTCGGTCAGTACCGAGCCCCGGCCTGCAATAACTTTTACACCTGCTTTTGCCGCGCCTTTTTTAATGAACAGCTCGTTCAAACGAGGTTTTGGCGGAGGAAGGAAGATGCCATCCGGTTCGTTAGGCAAGCCTTCAACGGTGCCGTAAACGCCGATCAA
>DATCQV010000166.1:0-4444 GCA_036569325.1 Mucilaginibacter sp.
ATCAATACGCGTTCGACATCAACTGCAAGGATCGCACGCTCTCTCGATGAGTTTATGATATTTTTTATCTCCGAAATGATATTGTTATCGGTAAGCATAATGAATCGCTGAAGGGAGTATTCAATCTATTGATAAATAAAAAGAGACGCAAAATTTTGCGTCTCTTTGATATGGTTTAATACCTATTTTAACCCGTGCTGATCGATCAGGTAAACCAGCGACGCCATTGATGCTGCCCCAAGTTCAAGCTCGCGTTTGCTTACGTTCTCAAAAACATCGTTCGGGGTGTGGTGAACATCGAAGTAGCGCTGTGAATCGGGCATGTAGCCTATCAGCACCACACCTTTCGAGCTGCCGGCCAGCGGGCCGATGTCTGTACCGCCTTCGCCGGGTACAAGGGTGCCCGAGCCATAAGGCGCTAACAGCTTACCCCAGCTGTCGCTGATCTTTTGTAGCCCATCGTGAGACAGACCGCTGCCGAAGCTGAATCCGCGCGGCGTAAATCCACCAAGATCCGATTCGATGGCGGCAATGTGCTCTTCATTATTTTCTTTGGCCAGTTCGGCATATTTGATACCGCCGCGGTCGCCGTTTTCTTCGTTCATAAAAAATACGGCACGGATAGTATTTTTAGGCTTGTACCCGGTAGCTTTCAGGATGCGCAATACCTCTACCGATTGCATTACACCGGTACCGTCATCATGCGCTCCTTCGGCCAGGTCCCATGAATCGAGGTGACCGCCAACGGTAATATATCTTTCAGGATGTTCGGATCCTTTTATTTCACCAACTACGTTAAAAGATGGTGCGTCGGGCAGTGTTTCGCAGCTTTGTTTAAAGTAGAACTTAACCTGCGGCAACGACTTTATTTTAAGCATGGCACTCAGCTTATCGGCGTCATTAGTAGAAATAGCGGCGGCTGGAACATTCGGGCCATCCTTTACAAAACGTGTGGCACCGGTATGCGGGTAGTTGTCGTGATTGCCGGTTAACGAGCGCACGATAACGCCTACCGCGCCATATTTTGCCGCCAGGGCTGGTCCGGCGTTGCGTTGATCGCCGGCAGTGCCGTAAGCCCAAAGTGTTTCAACAAAGCGCTCATCGAAGGGCCGGTTAAAGAACACGATCTTACCCTGGATGGCCTCTTTACCCAGGGTCTCCAGTTCTTTCAGGCTTTGCAGCTCTATAACCGGCGCGGTAATTCCATTTTTTGGTGTTGCTACCGACATGCCCAGGGCGGCGATATGCACGCTGATCTTCTGGTTGCCTTTGATGATCGCACCTTCTTCCTTTGCGCCCCGTACCCAGTGCGGTACCATCACCGGTTGCAGGAATACGCGGTCGAAGCCGTAACTTTCCATCAGTTTTTGTCCCCATTCAACGGCCTTTTGCGCATTGGCCGAACCGCTTAGGCGCTGGCCGATATTTTTACACAGGTAATGCAGGTTGCCGTAGCACTGGCCGTTTACCAGTTCTTCGTCATAGATCTTGCGGATCATGACAGAATCCTGGGCCTGGGCCAAGCCGCCTAATAGTAGTGCAGCAGATAATAAAGTAAATTTTAGTTTCATGTATTTGGTCAGTTAGGGGAGTAAATATATAGAATTTACCATTGAGGTTAACTGCATTTGCCGGCTTTATTGATGTTGTCGTCAGCCGTAAACATTTATTTATCAGATAATATTGTATTATAATTAAATATTTTCCTATATTTAATTAACAAACTAAACCTAATCATTATGAAAGCAAAAAAATCGACAGGCAAACTCAGCCTGAAAGGTGAACTCACCAAAAAAGAAATGAAACAAATTACAGGCGGCTTAAGCGGCTACACCAACTGCACAGGCGGTAGCTACATGATAGGCTGCGCACCGGCCTATTGCGCGGGTGCCGGCCACGGATCTTTTGTAAGCTGTACCTAATAAAAAGTATTTACTGACCAAATTATTGAAGGCTCTTCTGATTTCCGGGAGGGCTTTTTTATTACCGGTATTTTCAGATCGACAGTTTGAGACCTGAGCTTAAAATGTATTTGAAATTACAGTATGTATCCCTCGGCCGACAGCCGGTTTAACGCAGCACTCATATCAACCATATCGTACTTGTTTTTAAGATAAATTTCGCTAAAATAACGGTTGATAATTGAGTCCGGACCTGCTAAGAATTTCTTTCAGGACCGGGATACCCTTTTCATTATCTATGCCGATGGTTATCGTTGTCATAAAACAAATTTGCTAAATAAATATACTATCAGATCTACGAAATTTTATCCCATGTAAGCCCGTCTTTTTTTGAAGTAAAGGATTGGTGCAGGATCTGATGTTCGGGAAGCGCCAGTTGCGGGTCTTTTTCAAAAATTTCCTCCACGCAACGGCGAACCTGTATCAGCAACTCCTGGTCGGTTACGAGGTTGGCTACTTTCAGGTCGACAACGCCGCTTTGCTGTGTGCCTTCCAGGTTGCCCGGGCCGCGCAGCTGCAGGTCGGTTTCGGCTATTTCGAATCCGTTGTTGGTGCGTACCATAGTGTTCAGCCTTATTTTGCCATCGTTACTCAGTTTGGCGCTGCTCATCAAAATGCAGTACGATTGCTCTGCACCGCGCCCTACGCGCCCCCGTAACTGATGCAATTGAGACAGGCCGAAGCGTTCAGCGTTCTCAATGATCATTACTGATGCATTGGGGATATTTACACCTACCTCGATCACCGTGGTGGCTACCATGATCTGCGTTTCACCCTTAATGAAGCGGTTCATTTCAAATTGCTTATCGGCGGCGGGCAATTTACCGTGAACAATGCTGATGCGGAAATCGGGCAGGGGAAATTCGCGCGACATTACCTCGATGCTGTCCATCAGGTTTTTCAGGTCGAGTTTTTCGCTTTCCTGTATTAGCGGATAAACCACGTATACCTGCCGCCCTTTGGCAATCTCGCGCTTCATAAAGCCGAACATGGAAAGGCGCTGGCTTTCGTAATAGTGTAAAGTTTCAATGGGTTTGCGGCCGGCCGGCAGTTCGTCTATTACCGAAATATCCAGGTCGCCGTAAAGTGTCATAGCCAGTGTGCGGGGAATCGGGGTGGCGGTCATTACCAAAATATGCGGCGGGATGGTATTTTTACGCCATAGCCGCGCCCGCTGCTCTACGCCGAAACGGTGCTGCTCGTCTATCACCACAAAGCCGAGGTTCTGATACTGAACCTTGTCTTCAATCAGCGCATGGGTGCCTATGAGTATTTTCAACTCACCATTTTCGAGTTTCTGATGTAGTACTTTGCGGTCTTTTTGTTTGGTGGAACCTGTTAGCAGGCCAACCTCTATGAAATCATCGCCCACCAATTCTTTTATGGTGGCATAATGCTGACTGGCCAGGATCTCTGTCGGAGCCATAATGCAGGTCTGGAAACCATTATCAATAGCCAGCAGCATGCTCATCAGTGCGACGACGGTTTTGCCGCTGCCCACATCGCCCTGTAGCAGCCGGTTCATCTGTACGCCGCGCTGGGTATCCTGACGGATCTCTTTCAATACTCTTTTCTGTGCATTGGTTAGCGGAAACGGTAATTTATGATGATAGAACTCATTAAAGTAATTACCTACCGACTGGAAGATATTTCCCTTAAACTTTTGGGAGTGCAGCAGCTTGTTCTTCAATAATTTCAACTGCAATACAAATAATTCTTCAAACTTCAGCCGGTATTCGGCTTCGTTCAACTGGTCGGCATCTTCGGGGAAATGGATGTTTTTGTAGGCCGTGGCTCTTCCAACGAGCTTAAAACGGTTGAGGATATATTGCGGGAGGTTTTCCTGTATATCTTTCAGGTGCTGATCGAGCAGGGTGGCTGTGAGCTTTTGAAGGCCTTTACTGTCTAACGAAAACTGCTTTAACTTTTCTGTAGAGTTGTAGGCGGGTTGCAGGGTGAGATTTCCTCTGCGCTGTTGCACCTCTTTGCTGTAGGGCTCCATTTCGGGATGGGCCATCTGCGGCTTGCCGTTGAACATGCCGGGGCGGCCAAACAGTACATATACTTTGCCGGGCACAAGCGTTTTCTCGATCCATTTAATACCCTGGAACCACACCAGTTCGATAACGCCGGTGTCATCTTTAGCGTGGGCTACCAGACGTTTGGTGTGTTTTTCGCCGAGTATTTCCTTATTGATCAGTCGTGCCAGCACCTGCACGTAAGGCATATCCGGATTGATATTGGCGATCTTGTAAAACTTCGTCCTATCGATGTGCTTATAGGGGAAGAAGTTCAGCAGATCGCCAAAAGTGAATAGCTGCAGCTCTTTTTTTAAAACCTCTGCGCGGGTGGCACCTACACCTTTTAAGTATTCTATCGGGGTTTCAAATGCCTGGCTATTCAATTTTGATTTATTGAATGATTGATTTATTGAATCAGATCGGGACGTTATGCCTTAATAGCCGTAACGCTGATCTCTACGT
>DATCQV010000167.1:0-24296 GCA_036569325.1 Mucilaginibacter sp.
GCAGGAAAAGAAAAACAAAATGAGTGTGATAAATGCCGTCAGAAACAAACTGATACTGCGAATCTTTGCCTGCGTAAATCAAAACAGACCATACGAAAAAAAATATTGTAAATTAGTTGCTTAGATCATAGAAATCGAGCGATAGCGAGAAAACTTAGACGTTTTGCGTCCGGACTATGCATGGGCGCTAATGTATTAACGGCAATATCGCTTTTTAAAGATTTTTCTCTCACGCTCGGAAATGAGAGGGTGGGTGGATAGGTGGTCAAGTTGAAATAAATTATCTTTGGCCCGACATGACGGTAAGTATTTTAGGCTGCGGATGGTACGGCAAGGCGTTAGGCAAGGCGCTGGCTGAAGACGGGATCACCATTAACGGCTCGGTTACCTCTGAGGAAAAATTGGCTTCGCTTACAGAAGCCGGCGTTCGCCCCTTTGTGATACGGCTGGGTGTAGAAGAAGCAAAATTTGATCCTGATTTTTTTAATTGTGAGATGTTGATCGTTAGCATTCCTCCTAAAACGCGGAGCGGTGAAGGCGGTGAGTATTTATCGAAATTAAAAAGAGTCGTTGAGGCCATCCGTCAATATAAAATCGGCAAGGTAATTTATATCAGTTCGACGGGTGTTTATGGAGAAGCTAATTGCCATTTAACGGAGCATGATACAGCTCAGCCTGATTCGGAATCGGGTAAAGTTCTTTTAGCGGCTGAAACGCTTTTCAAGGAATGTACCGATTTTAAAACTACTGTGATCCGCTTTGCGGGATTGGTTGGGCCGGGCAGGCATCCGGGGCGTTTCTTTGCGGGCAAAACGGACATTCCAAACGGGCAGGCGCCTGTTAACCTGATTGGCTTAGACGATTGCGTGGGGATCACCAAAGCGATCATCAAAAAGGATGTATTCGGAATTACAATAAACGCCGTTTGTCCGCATCATCCACCCAAATCAGAATTTTATCAAAACGCGGCAGCGCAAGGCGGTTTTACTGCGCCGAAATTTATAGACGAACTGAATAGCTGGAAAATAATAGACAGCGGCTACATATCCACCCTGCTTGATTATGAATTTAGTGTTGTGAACTGGGATATTGCTGAATTTTAATTATTGATCGCTTTTTACCTTCGCTTTTATCACTTCATCCTGCTCGTCATTTGTTAGCTTCTTGCTGTCAAAAATGGCGTTTTCCCAATCGCCATAATCCGGATTAGGGATAACAATGTATTTGTTGCCAAAATCTTTTCTCAGCTTTTCGGTAACGGCGTTGCGGCTTGTTTCGGTGTAAGGCGCGTCGTACAACATATTAAAATCGGGCAGGTTATCGCCGCATAGTAGTACCACATTATATTTGGCCATGATATTATCGCGACGGCGCTGCTTGGTTCCGGACGTCGCCTTTAGCGATTTTAGCTTTAAATGTGCGTCATCAGTAAAAGGCAGGTTGTACCGTTTTAGATTTTTGAGGGTGGCGGCGCGCTCGTCTTCATCGCGGTTAGTAACATAGAAAACCGTAACACCCTTTGATGCGGCATATTTGAAAAATGAAGGCGCTCCGGGTACAGTATCAGCAACGGCTTTGGCTGTCCACTCTTTCCATGAAGCCGAGGTGAAGCCCCCATTCTTCAAAGCCTGTTTTACGGCTACAGGGCTGTTGTCGAGTAGAGTTTCGTCGATATCAGTAATAATTGCGTATGGTTTGGTGTGATGTTTGGCAAGTGCAATATCCAGCCGCAGTTTGGCAATGTTATAGGCCTGGAAACAAAGCGCCTTGTATTCTGCTGCCCGTTGCTGGTAAATTGATGCCCAAATTTTCCCATTGTTGGCAATTGAGGCGGGCGCCGGTTTCCCGGATTGAGCAAATGTAGTACTAAAAATAAGTAGCGTTATCAGAAATAAAAGTGCCTTTTTCATATAGCAGGCTGTTTTTTGTAAATGAATGGTAAAGATAGCGGAATACGATGTTACCTGTATGTTAAAATTGCCTTCCTGAAGTTTGACAGGTAGTTTATGCCATTCCTACAACTTGTGGTGGTACAGATATTGCGCTAACTTGCATGACTATCCGTTGTTTATGATGAAGATATATCAGCAGGCATTACAGTTAAAGGAGAGACGACGAGGCTTTCATTTAATAACTTCTGAAGTTACGCTTGCCCTGCCCCAGATAAGTGAGTTGGCCATCGGTATGTGCCAGGTGTTTATCCAGCATACTTCCGCCTCGCTAACCATTAATGAAAATGCCGACCCCACCGTACGGAAAGATTTTGAAATGTATTTTAACAAAACCGTAAAGGAAAACGACCCCGACTACCAACACGACGATGAAGGCCCCGACGATATGCCGGCGCACCTTAAAGCTGCTATTTTGGGAAGTTCGGTTTCTATCCCGATTCGCAACGGCCGTTTGGCGTTGGGCACGTGGCAGGGAATTTACCTGTGTGAGCACCGTAACGACGCCGAGCCGCGCAAAATTGTGGTAACCGCCTGGGGAAGTGAGGACGAATCGATAGGATAAGAGTTCTGCTATTTTATTACATTTACGGTAATGAGAAGAGCTTTAACCTTTTTGCTGGTATTTGTATGTTCGTATGCCTGCGCGCAAACAGATTCCCTGAAAATATTTAACAACGCCCGCTATCGTACCACCAAAACCGGCATGGAAGTACTTGGCAGCTGGGGCTTAGCCAATATTGGAGTGGGGGTGGCTGGCTGGACAAGTTCTGCAGGCGGCGACAACAAATATTTTTACCAGATGACCACCATTTGGGGCGCAGCTAATTTCGGCGCAGCCATCCTTGGTTTCACCGGAAACAAAAATAAAACGCTTAACAAAACCGGAAGTCTGAATGCTCAAAAGAAAATTGAACGGATCTTCCTGATCAATGCAGGATTGGATGTGGCTTACATCGGCACGGGATTGATCCTGCAAAGCAAAGGCAATAATGGTAAAAGTTCAAACCCGGCCCAATTACGGGGTTACGGTTCGTCCATTATCATGCAGGGTGCGTTCCTGCTGCTGTTCGATAGCACCATGTACGGTGCCGAACGGTTCAATGGCAACAAATTGCGGCGATTTCTTCAGAAGAATCCCATCACCTTTAACGGTAAAACCGTCGGTCTTATTTACAACATGTGAGCACGACGAACTGCTTTGTAATATTTGCGCTATTATTCCCAAAACTGTGTAATTCAATTAAATTTGAGTTATGAAGATCGCAATTAAGTTCCCTGTTAAAAATTTTATTGTGCTGGCGGCCGTTTGTTTACAGGCTGTTGCGGCAAATTGTCAACCCGGTAAAACGGAAATTACCAGGTGGCAATTTGGTAAGAACGGGGCGGTATCTTTAACTTATGATGATGGTTCGATCAACCAGTTCACGTATGCCCTGCCAATAATGGAGCGGTTGCGACTGCCTGCCACCTTCTTTGTGATCACCGGCGGCATTCCCGATTCAAAATATCACGGTAAATTTATTGGCCGACCGGTGAAAACCATTATCAGGGAATCGGCTACTATTCCTACCAACGAAACTAATTTTTTAGAGCGCTGCTCGGCCGGCGGCTATCTGGGTTATAAGGGGACGATCACTTATGTAACCAGGGCGGCAAGCGCTTACGATAATCCCAAAAGAAGAGACCGCGCTTATAAGATCATGGATACACTTTACCAGAAAGTGCGCGCCGGGGATTTTCAGCCTGGCTATCAGCCATGCGACGAGGTTTTGCAAGAAGAGGGTTTAACCTGGAGCGATTTGAAAGGATATTCTTCAAGGGGATATGAAATTGCGAGTCATTCCATTACCCATGCAAGTATGCCGGGATTGGATTCGGTGAATATCCGGTATGAACTGGAAAAAAGTAAAGAAGAAATAAGGGACAAAATGGGCGAACGCGCTACTTTTTCGACCGAAGTGCCTTATGGCTATGAGAATGAAAGGGTGATGAAAATTGCTTATAAGATCTACCCGGCATTACGCAACCGCATGCCTGAGCCGTGGCTAAAGGAAATTGATCGCGCAAGCAGGGAAACACCCGGAAATACCACCAAAGATTATATCCAATGGCAACGCGGCGCCACCACCAAAACACCATTGCCGTTGATGGAGCAATGGGTAGATACCGCTGTTGAAAAAGGAAATACCTGGCTGGTACTGGTTTTTCATGGCGTAGATGGTTTAGGTTACGAGGCCTTGCCGCATACCATGCTTGATGACTATTTTCAGTACATCAAAGCTCACCAGGACAAACTATGGATAGCCACCTTTGGCGATGTGACAAAGTACATGCGCGAGCGCGAAAAAGCTAAAGTGGAAACCGGCGAAAAAGCCGGAAAGATCACTATCAATTTGACACAATCGCTCGATAAAGCAATGTACGATGTGCCGCTAACGCTAAAAACCTACGTGTCGGCCGAATGGAGCCGCGTTTGGGTATGGCAGGGGAAACGCATGCAGCGTGTGGATACAGAAAAGGATGGCAAAGGAACTTATGTGTTGTACCAGGCTTATCCGAATACGGTTGAGGTGATGTTGTCGGGAAAAGAGAATTAGGGGAGAGAGACAAGAAGTCAAGAGGCAGGAATCAAGAAAGCACTGCGGAAAAATATTTTCCTGTCATCTCAAACTATAGTGAGAGATCTTAAACACCCCCCATCCGGACCGTGTATTCCAATTATGTATTGGCGCTAATGCATTGGCGTTAATGTCGCTTATATAAGATTTTCTCGCTATCGCTCGAAATGACAGGGCGGTTTGAAGGCTTTTACAAACCCAGCAAAAACGCTACCGTATCCACATTATCCGCATAATCCCAAAGGGCCGGTTGCTGTGTTTGTCCAAAATCAACTACTTGGTTTTCAATATTTAACGGAGCCGTGCTTACTACACACTGGATATTATCAGTTTGATCCTGAAGTAGTTTTTCGGCAGTGGCCAGATCATCGTAGGTTTCATAAAACAGCACGGCAAGGGGAGAAGACATACTTTCATTTTCCATAAGCAATAAAAAATTATTATCCAGGTGCTGCTGATTGCCAACAAGGTAGATGGACTTGTTATACCCGTAATTATTGTTGTATTTATTGTGATGAATAATGGGATGGAACGACTCTATCGACTCAAAAAAGAAATTAAAATTATAGCCCTTCGGCACCAGCAGTTTTGATACATTGCGGCAACCGAGACCGAAATAGTCGAAAATATCGTGACCGAGCTGCGACAGCTGTTCTGCTGTTTCGTTGCCGGCAAGCAGGGCAATGCTGTTACGGTTCTTGCGAATAATATTAGGCACCTTGCCGAAATAATAATCGAAATAACGCGAGGTATTATTGCTGCCTGTCGCGATAATGGCATCGAAGCTCTCTAATCGTTCAACAAACTGGAATCGATTGGCGAATGATGGCTCTATATCGGTCAATAATTTCAAAACGTATTTGATGAGCCTGGCGTCCTGTGAGGATGCTTTAATGAGGGCTGTATTACCGGTGATCAACACGCACAATACATCGTGAAAACCTACAAGAGGGATATTTCCGGCTAAGATCAGTCCGATCTTTTTAGCGGGCTTGTTATTATCGATATTGTAATTGCCGAGCCATTGGGTAAGATCGGCTTCGTTCAGCATGTTGCCTATTGCGGTAACGGCTTCCGAGACGTTTTCGGGGGTGAACCAGGCGTTGTGGTTTTTTTCGGTACCGATGATGGTCCGGAGTTGCTCGTCGGGGTTTAACAGTTGTTCTCCGAGTTGGCTGAATATTTTAATAAGTTCCGTTTTATTATATTTTGACATATATATGGAAAGGATAGAAACCCTTAAAGTCTTTTTTTGTTATATTTGCACGTTTGTTAACAGCAGGCAAAGTTAATTGAGATTATTAGAACTAAAGAAATATGGCGATTAAAATCACCGACGAATGTATAAATTGCGGAGCATGCGAACCCGAATGCCCCAACAACGCTATTTATGACGCAGGTGCCGCCTGGCGTTTTTCGGACGGTACCGGGCTTAAGGGTTTAATTGATTTCGGCGATGGTAATACCTTGAACGCAGAGGAAACACAAGCCGCTTTATCTGACGATATTTATTATATAGTTCCCGACAAGTGTACCGAGTGTGTTGGCTTCCACGATGAGCCGCAATGTGCTGCCGTTTGCCCGGTTGATTGCTGTGTGGATGATGAAGATATCCGCGAAAGCAAAGAAGAATTGCTGGCCAAAAAAGAGTGGCTTCACATGGGTGAGTAACAAGCTTGTGACAATATTTAAAAAGGGGAGGGTATCACGATGCTTTCCCCTTTTTTGTTAGGATGAAATATTAACTTTCGTGCTTCGTTTTCGTACTAAGCCTGTCTAACTAATGGAATACGGTATTTGCAATCTTTCTGTTGTCCCGCTCAGGGCCGAACCTAACGACCGCAGCGAACAGGTTTCGCAGGTGTTGTTTGGGGAAACCTTTGAAATTACAGAATGGAAAGACAATTGGGTTAAGATCGTTACTTCGATCGATAATTACCCCGGTTGGATAGGCCGTTTGCAATTCAGTATGTTAGGCCATCTTGCTTATAAGCGCATCAGGCAAACACCGCCGCCAATAACTCATCGTCCCGTTACCCAGGCCTGGAAAATAGCCAACAACAGTATATTGTACTTGCCTGCGGGAAGTTCGCTGGCGTTCCTGGAAGGTACTACCTGCCGCGTTGGGGAAGAAAAGTTCGAGATCATAGGGGAGATAGGTGAAACGGAAAACTTAGCTGTTACCGCCACTTCCTATCTGAATGCGCCCTATTTATGGGGTGGCCGCACACATTTTGGGATCGATTGCTCGGGGTTTACGCAGGCTGTGTTCCGCTCACAAGGGATAAGTTTGCTGCGCGATGCCAGTATGCAGGTAGAGCAGGGGTATGCCATTAATGCCCTGCATGATGCCAAGCTTGGCGATTTGGCGTTCTTCGAAAATGCTGATGGCAAAATTGTTCATGTAGGCATTATGCTGAACAATGAGAAGATTATCCACGCATCGGGAAAGGTGAAGATAGATGCGATTGATGAAAAAGGCATTTACTCGGAAGAACAAAAACGCTACACTCACAAACTGACGACGGTAAAGCGACTGATTTAGTTAGCGAAACCGATCTCCCAGATCATTATTATCTTATCATCACTGGCCGAGATCAGCTGATTGCCTTGCCAGGCAAGCTTGTTAACAGAAAGCTGGTGACTTGCATACCCTTTTTCCCGGCTGATGATCTTATGCAATTTGAAATCGGCGGCGCTCCAGATCTTGATGCTTTTATCCATGCTCGCGGTAGCAAAATAAGGATGTTCGGGATGAAACAAGATATGGTTTACAGCAAACATGTGCGCCGGGATGTTGTGTGCTAACTCGTAACTTGTGGTGTCCCAGATCTTTACCTGCGCATCCCGTCCGCCGGAAACCAACTGATCACCCCCAGGACTGTATTGCAGGGAGAATACTGACATGGTATGACCGTGCAGCGTTTTCAACAGCGTATAATCTTCAAGATCGTAAATATGGATGAGGTTATCGCGGCAACCGAAGGCCACCTGCTTTTCATCCGGCGAAATGGCGATGCTGCGAATTGTATCGGCAGAAACCTTGATGGTATGCAGGAGTTCAAAGGCGTTTAAGCTCCATATCGAAACGGTGCCATCCTCTGAAGCCGCCAATAATTCCTGTTTGTTATTTACCGATTTGATATCAAATACCGGTGCCCGGTGAATTCTTAATGGTGTAAGTAATTTTTGCTGAATAAAATCGAAAACCAGCACCTCCCCGCTACGCAAACCGGCAAACATCAGCGGTAAGCCAACCGGACAATGAATTGTATAAGTAGACGCAGGAACCGGGAACATCACTTTGATGAAAGCGTTGTTCTTCAGGCTCCATTCCACCAGGCCTTTATCATTACCCCCGCTAAAAAGAATGCCCGGCTTTTGCGAAAGCTCGAGCGTAAAAATCGGGTTGCCGTGGCCGGCGAGTTCGGTTATTTTTTGTGCGGTCATAGTTGATGATCCGTAGACCATAGTCCATAGCCGATTTTCTCTATGGACTATCGACTATAGACTATGGACTTAAAACTACTTATGTCTTCCCTCTAAGTTCTTCGCAATCTGTTCTAATGTCAATCCTTTCTCGCGGAGCAGCACCAACAAGTGAAAAACAAGATCGGATGCCTCATTGATGAGATCGGCTTCTGTTTCGGCGAGGGCCGCTATAACGGTTTCAACGCCTTCTTCGCCAACCTTTTGCGCTATTTTGTTGAGACCTTTTGTGCGAAGCTTGTTGATGTAAGAGCCTTCCTGCGGGTTTTCGTACCTGTCGGCCACAATGGCTTCCAGCTGCATGATGAAGTTTTGGTTATACGCTGTATTAAAGCAGTTGCGCGAGCCGGTATGGCAGGTTGGGCCGTCGGCTTTTACCTTAATAAGCATGGTATCGTTATCACAATCAATATCGATACTTTTTACATGCAGGAAATTGTTGCTGGTTTCGCCCTTTGTCCACAGGCGTTTTTTGCTGCGCGAGTAAAAAGTGACGATGTTTTCCTGAACGGTTTTGTCGTACGCTTCCTGGTTCATGTAGCCCAGCATCAGCACTTCGAGGGTTTGTTCGTCCTGTATAATTGCCGGCACCAGGCCGTCGGATTTTGTGAAATCGATGTTCATTGTTATAAATTTTTTTACTGTCATTGCGAGGAGAGGCATAGTTGATGGGGTTGATTATATCCTCACCTCAATATTATTATCTTTTAATACCTTTTTCAAATCGGGTATCAATATCTCACCATAATGAAATACCGACGCTGCGAGGGCTGCATCCACGTTACTTTGCTCGAAAACATCAACAAAGTGCTGCACCGAACCTGCACCGCCGGAGGCGATAACCGGGATTTTTACCGCACTATTTACCTGTTTTAAAAATGGGTTATCGAAACCGGCTTTAGTACCATCATGATCCATAGAGGTGAGTAATATTTCACCGGCGCCGCGGCTTTCGGCTTCAATGATCCAGTCTAATGTTTCTTTTTCTGTTGGAACACGGCCGCCGTTCAGGTGAACGATGTTCTTATTATCAATTACCCGTGTATCTACCGCAATTACAACGAATTGGATACCGAAGGCTTTCGCCAATTCATCAATTAAAGCCGGATTGCGTACTGCGGCAGAATTAATGGAGATCTTGTCAGCACCGGCATTCAGTAATGCTTCTGCATCAGCAATTTCATTGATGCCGCCGCCTATAGTGAACGGGATATTGATCTGCCGCGCTACCGATTTCACCAGCTCAACCATTGTTTTGCGACGTTCTACGGTTGCGGTGATATCGAGAAATACGAGTTCATCGGCGCCTTGCTGGGAGTAATTCCACGCAAGTTCTACGGGGTCTCCCGCATCACGGAGATCGACAAAGTTTACGCCCTTAACGGTACGACCGTCCTTAACATCTAAACAGGGTATCAGTCTTTTAGCAAGCATTCTTTATTATTCACGCGTCATTGCGAGGAACGAAGCAATCTCTGAACTACGCATTGGCGCTAATGTTCTGTGTAGAGATTGCTTCGTTCCTCGCAATGACGTGGTTTGCATATTGGGTTAGGGGGCTGAAACTATATACTTATCAGCGATTCCAGGTTCCAGTGTTTAATTTCTTCTATCGTGATCCGGCCCTCGTAAATGGCTTTGCCTACCACTACAGATTCTACCTTCAAACGGTTCAGCTTTTCGATATCATCTATCGAGCTTACGCCGCCGGAAGCGATCAATTTAATGAAAGGAGAGTGATCGAGCAGTTTCTCATAAAGTTCGATACCTGCGCCGCCGAGTTTGCCGTCTTTATTGATATCAGTGCACAGGAAGCGGAAGAAACCCAACTGCAGGCATTTATCAACATAATCCATTAGTTTGATGGGTGAGCTTTCCATCCAGCCTGAATACTTGATCACCTCGTCGAGCACGTCGATAGCAACAACCACCTGGTCGGAGCATTTTTCTTTGCCGCAAATTTCCTTGCTCAGGTCGGGCAGGAATTGGGGGTTGGTAATGGCCTGTGTACCCACGATGACACGGTGTACGCCTGAATCGATCAGTTCTTTTACCTTATCGATGCTGCGGATACCGCCGCCGTATTGTACCATCATATCGGTTTTGCGGATCACGTTGAACAGGTATTCCTGATTGGAAAAGTCGTTTTTGGCGCCGTTAAGGTCGATAATGTGGATAAAGTTGGTGCCGTTGGATTGATATCTTTCAATCATCTCCTCTAAGGAAACATCGTATTCGGTAACCTGTTGGTAATCGCCTTCGCGCAGGCGCACCACTTTTTTGTTTAAAATATCAATTGCTGGGATAATGTACATGTTTTTAAATTTTAGAGAAGTTTTTTAGCAGGGTTTCACCATAGATGCCAGATTTTTCGGGGTGGAACTGCACACCATAAAAATTGTTACGCACAATTGATGCCGAAAATTTATTGCTATAAGTAGTTGACGATAAAGTATATAATTTATTGTACTCAATAAAGTATGAATGTACAAAGTAAAAATGCGAACCGTTAGGAATATTTTGAAATAAGACATTCTCCTGTTCATTGTAAACCTGGTTCCAGCCGGTGTGCGGCACCTTGTGCTCCGGATCAGCTGTAAAGCGCAGGGTTTGTACGGGGATGATGTTCAGCAAGTCAGCGTCACCTTCTTCAGAATGAGCGGTAAGCAGTTGCATGCCCACGCAAATGCCCAATACCGGTTTGGTGATAGCCTTAATAGCCGGCACAAGCCCGGTTTGCTCCAGTTTATTCATAGCTGCGCCGGCGTGACCCACGCCGGGAATGATATAGCGGTCGTAAAGGTCGAAATCTTCTTCTTTGGAAATCATCCCATAAGGGATTTCCAGGCGTTGTAATGCAGCCGTAAGAGAGAATATGTTGCCTGCGCCGTATTGGATAATGCCTATCATATCGCTTTTGTTAGTTAGAGCCGGGAACCAAGAATCAAGATAAAAGAAATACCCTTCCTGTCTTGATTCTTGGTTCCTGGCTCTTTATTCTATAATAAACCTTTCGTCGACGGTAAAACCATTTTTTCAACGTCTCTTTTCACCGCCATCTTAATGGCTTTGGCGAAGGCTTTGAATATTGCTTCGATCTTGTGATGCTCGTTGTCGCCTTCAGCTTTGATGTTGAGGTTGGCTTTGGCAGCATCGGAGAATGATTTGAAGAAATGAAAGAACATTTCAGTAGGCATTTCGCCGATCTTTTCTCTTTTAAACTCAGCGTCCCACACTATCCAGTTGCGTCCGCCGAAATCAATGGCTACCTGGGCAAGGCAATCGTCCATCGGTAAACAAAAACCATAGCGTTCGATGCCTTTTTTGTTGCCGAGGGCCAGCGCGAAAGCCTCGCCGAGAGCAATACCGGTATCTTCGATAGTGTGGTGTTCATCGATATGCAGGTCGCCTTTGGCGTTGATCTCGAGATCGATGCTGCCGTGTCGGGCAATCTGGTCAAGCATGTGGTCAAAAAAGTGAACACCTGTGTTTACTTTGGCCTCGCCTTTACCGTCGAGATTGATTTTTATACTGATGTCGGTCTCGTTGGTTTTGCGGGTATGCTCAATTACACGCTCGCCAAGTTTAAGAAAACTGTAAATTTCTTTCCAGTCGGTGGTTTGGAGCGCAGCGGTTTTATGTACTATTTCTTCCTCGTCCGCTTTAAACTCATTACCGCCCATGTTGGAACCATCATTCAACCAGATAGCCTTTGCACCAAGGTTGTGGGCCAAAAGCACGTCGTTTTTACGGTCGCCAATGGTGAAGGAATTGGCCAGATCATATTTTTCCGTATCGAAATATTGAAGCAGCATACCAACGCCCGGCTTGCGGGTTGGTGCATTTTCGGCCGGGAAAGTACGGTCGACGCAAATATTTGAAAACTTAACGCCTTCGTTTTCGAAAGTTTTGAGGACGAGGTTCTGCACAGGCCAGAACGTATCTTCGGGATACGACGCCGTGCCGAGGCCGTCCTGGTTGGTGACCATTACCAGCTCGTAATCCAGTTCAGCCGCTATTTTGGGCAGATATTGCAATGCGCCGGGATAGAACGTTAACTTTGCGAATGAGTCGATCTGCTCATCGGGTGTTTCGAGGATCAGGGTGCCGTCGCGGTCGATGAACAGTAATTTTTGCAGCTTGCTCATTTATAATTTTGTAAAGTTAGAAGTAAGGTACTGTTTTCGGCCGGGGTGCCTACGGTGATGCGCAGACAGCCCTCGCAAAGCTCAACTTTCGAGCGGTTGCGGACGATAATGCCCTGCGTTACCAGAAAATCGTAAATGCCGTTGGCATCGGTAGTTTTAACGAGGATAAAATTGGCGTCGGACGGGTAGATATCCAGCACAAAATCAAACATTTTGAGCCCCAACACCAGTTTATCGCGCTGCGCCAATGTTTCACGGATCCAGCCATTCACCTGGTCTACATTAGCCAGTGCCTGCAAGGCCAGTTGCTGTGAAGCCTCGTTTACATTGTAAGGCGGCTTCACCTTATTCATCACTTCGATGATCTCTTCGCTGGCAAAGGCCATACCCACACGCAGGCCGGCTAAGCCCCAGGCTTTGGAAAGTGTTTGCAACACCACGAGGTTAGCATACTCCGTTAATTCCTGAATAAAAGTTTTTTGGCGACTGAAGTTGATATAAGCCTCATCTACCACTACTATGCCGCTGAAATTAGCCAGCAGAGTTTCCACATCAGTACGGTTGATAGAGTTACCGGTGGGGTTGTTGGGCGAGCAGATGAAGATGAGCTTTGTATTTTTATCAATGGCTTCGGCAATGCCGTCGAGGTTGAGTTGAAACTCTTCCGTCAACGGTACATTCTTTACAGCCACATCGTTGATGTTGGCCGATACCTGGTACATGCCGTAAGTCGGCGGCACGAGGATCACATTATCCACACCCGGATTGCAAAAGGCGCGGAACAGGATATCGATAGCCTCGTCGCTGCCGTTGCCCAAAAATATATTGCGCGGCGGCACACCCTTGATCTCGGTAAGGCGCTTTTTTACTTCGTATTGCAGCGGATCGGGATAGCGGTTGTATTGGGTTTCCAGCGGCGACCCGAATGCATTTTCATTGGCATCAAGGAATACGCTGGCCTCACCCTGGTACTCATCGCGCGCGGAAGAATAGGGGGTGAGTTTTTTTATGTTTTCTCTGAGTATGTTGTTTATGCTAAACATTGTCTTTTTAATTTTTTGTCTGAACCTTGATTTTGCTGATTTCGGGATTTACTTGATTATTTGTTTTTAATCCTGTGAACCATGGTTCTGATTTCTTCTAACCGTCACCGCATTCTTATGCGCGTGCAGGCCTTCCAATTCTGCCAGTATCTCTACCGATGGGCCGATATTCTGAATGCCCTCAGGTGTGATGTGCTGGAACGTGATCTTCTTCACAAATGAATCAACCGATACACCTGAGTAAGCCCTTGCATAAGAACTCGTCGGCAGGGTGTGGTTGGTTCCGGAAGCGTAATCACCGGCACTTTCCGGAGTAAGGTTGCCGAGGAACACCGAACCTGCGTTAATGATTTGGCCAGTGATGCTTTTCCAGTTTTCCGTTGCCAGTATCAAGTGCTCGGGCGCGTAGACGTTGCTGAAATTCATAGCATCGTCAAGTGTTTGGGTAACGACGATATATGAATTTTCAATGGCCACCTTCGCAATTTCAGCGCGGGGCAAAACAGCAAGCTGTTTATCCACCTCATTTAAAACGGCTTCTGCAATACTGTTAGAGGTACAAACCAATATCGCCTGGCTGTCCATTCCGTGTTCGGCTTGCGCCAGCAGATCGGCGGCGACAAAGACGGGGTTTGCGGTTTCATCAGCAATCACCAACACTTCCGACGGTCCTGCGGGCATATCAATAGCTGTCGTTGTAGTCGATTGGATGATGGTCTTGGCCTTGGTTACAAACTGGTTGCCGGGACCGAAGATCTTATCAACTTTGGCGATGGTTTCTGTACCGTAGGCCATCGCCGCGATAGCTTGTGAGCCGCCTGCAAGGTAGATTTTATCGATATCCAGCAACAGCGCAACGTAGGCTATAAAGGCGTTCACCTTGCCGTTTTTTTGCGGCGGCGAACATACTACTATCTCTTTACAACCGGCAATCTTTGCCGGAATGGCCAACATTAAAAAAGTGCTTGGCAGTACCGCCGAACCGCCGGGAATATACAGACCAACCTTTTCAATGGGTCTTAACTCGCGCCAGCAGGTTACGCCGGGCATGGTTTCTACCTTGTCCTCAGCCTTTAGTTGGGTTTGGTGGAATTTGTAAATATTATCATAAGCCACACGGATAGCAGCCTTTTGATCGTCGGTTACTGACGAGGCAATTTCGGTCAGTTCGGCTTTATCGAGGTACAGTTTTCCAAGTTCTACCTTATCGAATTTGAGCGCATAATCTAACAAAGCCCTGTCGCCGTTTTGCTGAACGTGTGCGATCACGTCCTCCACAATGGCGCGGATCTCGTTGGCGGGGTCAACATTGCGCTGAACCAATCGAGCTATATCGGCAGAATTTAAATCTGAATAATTGTATAATCTCATTTCATTTGCAGTTTTCAGTTAACGGTTTGCAGCAAATGGCCGGCAAAACTGCCAACTACTTACTGCCACTGCCAACTACAATATAATCTTCTCAATCGGCATTACTACAATACCTTGTGCGCCGGCTTGTTTTAGCTGGGTAATACGGTTCCAGAAATCACGTTCCGGGATCACGGTGTGTACTGCCACCCAGTTATCTTCTGCCAAAGGTACAACCGACGGGCTTTTTACGCCCGGCAGCAGTTTGAAAATTTCCGGCAGGTTGTCTTTCGGCACGTTCAGTACCACGTACTTGGTTTCCTTAGCCAACAGTACCGACTGAATGCGCTGGATCAGTTCTATGATCAGATCTTCATTCTCGCTTCCCTTGCGGCCGATCAGTACTGCTTCTGACGACATTACATCGGCAAATGGTTTTAATCCGTTGCTTTTCAGCGTGCCGCCGGTAGATACCAGGTCGCAGATGGCATCAGCCAGACCCAGGCCGGGAGATATTTCTACCGAACCGGAAATGGTGCGGATATCGGATGTAATGTTGTTTCTTTCCAGGAATTTACCGAGGATGACAGGGTAGGTGGTGGCGATGGATTTGCCGTTCAGGTCGCCGAGTGTCTGGATGCCTTCGCCGTTTGGCACGGCGATCTTCAGCGAGCATTTGCCGAAGCCAAGACGTTGCAGGTAACTTACTTCAACCTGGGTTTCCTGGATCACGTTTTCGCCTACGATGCCGAGGTCGGCAATGCCGTCCTGAACGTATTCAGGGATATCGTCATCGCGCAGAAAAAGAATTTCAAGCGGGAAATTGGAAACGGGAGAGATGAGCGAGCTTTTGTAATTTTCGAAATTTAAGCCGCAATTTTTTAATAACTCAACCGATTTTTCGTTGAGCCGACCCGATTTTTGGATCGCTATTTTGAGTGTTTTCACTGATTGTTTTTTGTACTATAAATAAATAAAATGGACGGAGGGTTGTTATTTCGCGTAGAAACATACATTTAGCTGATCACCACATGGTGGTGATGGTGCAGATGCAAATGATGTAAGCGATAACCGTTCATTTTTATATAGTAATACTATAGATAAGCAGTGCAAATATAGACAACAGATTATTAAATCAAAATAAAATTTCGATTTGGGGAATTTGGTAGGGGATGAGCGGAATTTTATTTCGGGTTTCGTAAGCTGGAACCTTACCGTATTTTAGGTTGAAGTTAGGCATTGCTAAGCTTCGACCCGTTAGGTGAGCGAGAGCGAGAACTATTCTCTTGAGCGATAGCGAAAAAATCTTAGAAAAACGGCATTTACGCTGATGCATTGGTGTTAATGTATTGTCGCGATGCAGAGCGTATAAGATCTCTCACTGCGTTCGAGATGACAGGACGGAAGGATGATGGCGATTATTTCTCCTCGCACAAAAATATCCGGCCTTCTTTGGCGCCGCCTATCTGTATGAGCTTTTTGTTCTTCATAATGTCCTGAAGTGGAACAAGTTCTGTATTGTACAGGTTATCGAACCAAATTAAATAAAAACGTTTTTGCGCATAGAATTTCTGTACATCGGCGGGATTAGCTTTGTGCGGGATAACCGTCGATGGCATGCGGGTGAACAGGTACACGGCTTCATCGGCGTCAGTGTAAATTTTGATGCCGGGTTTGAACATATTCTGGTGGTGGCGCAGGTAAACGATGAACTCGGATTTGTTCCAGTCGTCATCGCTGTAGCCGGGCACGCCGTAGTCCATTTCATCGTCATAGCGCTGGTAATCGGTTTGATAGGTGGCGTACTCGAAAGCCAGCATCAGCAGGATGGCTACACCGGCAAGAGCGTATTTGGCCTTCGATTTGATCAGCCTCAATACATCGGGCACCCAACTTGTGCATGATATAAGCAACGGGATAAACATGGGCGACAATAGCCTGCTGTTGATACGCTCATAGCGTGAAATACTGGCCGAGATCACGATAAATAATCCGTAAACAATGGCGAAGGCAATCACAATGTTCTCGTAACTGTTGATCTTCCCCCTGAAAGCTTTGAATAGCAGAATACCAATGAGTGCCAGCAAAACTACCGCAGCGATCAATGTCGCATAGTTATCTGCAGCGGGGCTCAATGCGCCCCAATCGCAAATTACGGTGCCGAAATAGTGCAGGTTATCCTTAAATGGCGTGATAGACGGGTAACGCGTTCCGGTACTTAGGCCTGAGTTGATGCTGTTCATCACGAGGTTTCCTATTAATAACGACACGGATATCACTCCGTATAAGAGAATATGACCGATCTTCTTTTTAATGCTCAGCTGGTTATCCAGCAAAAGCATTAAACCGCCCGCGCCAACAACGGTGACACCGGCATAGCGGGTAATGCAACTGATGGCAACGATAACGCCAACCCATATCAATGCTTTTAATGAGTGTGTTTGCAGGTATTTCCAGTAAGCGATGATGAAGAGCAGGATCTCGAAAATAAACAGCGTTTCCGACCAGAGATAGGTGTAAATCTCCAACAACCCAGGACTTAATATGATGGCGACCAATATCAACCATTTATAAATACGCGAGTGGGAAAGGAATTTCTCCATAATCCAGCCGCTGGTGAAGATCACCGCCGCAAACAGCCCCGCATTGATCCACGCTCCGGCTTCGATAGGATCGACACGGGAAATAAACTGAATAACGGCCAGAAAAAATGGATAAAATACCGGAAAAAACACCAACGGTCCGCCATTAAAGGTAATAATGGTACCATGCGCCTGCATATTGGTAGCCGTGCTGGCGTACATGATAGAATCGGGCGAAATGCCCACGCCGCTGTAAGCCGTAAACAGGTGTATCACATAAAAACCAATGATAGCGGCTATTAACGAATCGAGATTATTTAAATAGCGTTTCCAGTTCATGCTACGGCTGTTGTAAAGTTGGAAGGTTTTAAAGTTGTAATGTTATTGTTTAAATGGTTGTAAAGTTGAAAGGTTTGAAAGTTGTAAAGTTTTTCTTTCGACTTACTCACTTTTCCGACTTCCGGACTTCACTCTATCAAATCCAGCACCTCACTTATAGGCTGATCGCTGTCTATTAATATTCCTTTTACGCCGGCAGCGGTGCCCGCGATAACGTCGCGTTCGCGGTCGCCTATGAAGTATGATCTGGATGGATCGAGGTTATATTTTTCGATGCCCTGCAGCAGCAATCCCGGTTTGGGCTTCCGGCAGTTGCAGTCGCCGGTAAAATCGGGGTGATGCGGACAATAGAAAAAATCAGTGAGTTCAACGCCGTGTGCATGGTAGGTTTCGCGTAAGCTGTTGTGCATTTTGGCAAGCTCATCCTCGGTGTACCAGCCTTTAGCCAGACCGCCCTGGTTGGTGGCTACCAGCAGCAGATAGCCTTTGTTTTGCAGCGTTTTTAATGCTTCGAAGTTATCGAGGATATGGAAATCTTCTATCCGGCGCACATAATCGCCCATTTCCTGATTCAGTACTCCATCTCTGTCTAAAAAAACGGCTTTATTCTTCTGAGGCATGTTTTTTTCTGCAAAGATAAGGATTTCAGTTGGCAGTTTGCTGTCGGCAGTTTGGGGGAGTTCGGAGACGCAATGTATTGCGTCTCTACAGGAAAACGTCTAATTGTAGAGATACAATACTTGTACGTTGTTCGGGGGGTAAAATAACAAGAGACGCAACATTTTGCGTCTCTACATTAAATATCTTTAAAAAAGTAAAGTTTCTTCGCCGGTTAATTGGAAGTGAAAGTATAAGGTACCTTATTGAAACCGCCGCCTGATACAACTGCTACCGTAACCGAGATAATATTACCCGAGGTATCGTAATTGTTGATGAGCGTGGTAAAGCTGAAGGTACCGGTCATCTGGTTTTTAACGGAATCAACCGCAGTTACCACCACAGAGCCTGAGCCAGGCGCTACGGTGCCGTTGGGCTGATAGCTAACCGTTCCGCCGATGTTTTTGGGGGTAAGGAATGCCATCTGCACATTGGAAGTGGAGTTAACGGTGTAGGTGCCGAGCGGAAATCCACTGGTATTGCTTGATGAGGCTTTGGTAACCGAAAGCCTTACTCTTTTATTGAAGGCAGTACCCTCGCAGGTAAAAGTTTTTGTTTTAGCGGCAGCGTTATAGGTTAAAGACGAGGTTACGGTATCTGTATACCATGTGCTGTCTTTTATATTGGCAATCATTAAGGAAGTTGAGGTGGCTGTGGCAGTAACCGTGTCTTTTTTACAATTTTCCAGAAAGAGAAGTCCCGATAACAAAATAGCAATAAGTGAAAATTTCTTCATATATGATTATTTAGCAAAGGAACGACTTTTAGCTAAAATTTAATATAGCGTATTCCGTTTTTTACATTTTTTAACAATTAAGCAGTTTCGGGCGGTTTTTTACCGACACCGCAACCGTCGTTCCGTTTACCTAACTACTGCTTTTAACGGAAGTAAGACAGCGGTATTTCTTTCCACATGCCGTGTGAAAGGTGGCCGATAAGCAATTCATAAATAAGATATAGCGGCCAAAACAGGTAGCCGAGCAACAGCAGGATGAGGTTGTGATTGTAATACCAGTTTACCATTAGCGCGTAAATACCTAATACTAAATACAATATACTTGTGTCTCTGTGTTTCATGGTGCTTTTTTACTGAAAATCAATTAACCTCAATTATAATAAATTATGCCCATTGTGTCTTATTTTTTTAAAGATAAATAAATGAGGTTTAATAGTGGGTTTACATATTGTTAATAACTATTGCACGGCGCAGGGATACTTAAATTTGTTTGTTAAGCATTATTATATAACTTGGCATTCAGATACCCCGGTATCTGCTATAAAAACCTATTAAAAAACAAAATGCCCGTAGACGGGTTTAATCAAAAAAACAAAACTTATCATGGCAACAACAAATGGTATTACTGCTTATTCAGTAAAGACAAAGACTAAGAATGTACCAATGATCGATCCGGTAATTGACGTAAAATCGGGCAGGTATATTGCAACAGGAAAAGACAGTGCCGGTAACAAAATGGCCGCAATTATGGGAAAAGCTACTGCCGAAGAGCATATAAAAAACGGTAATGCTAAAAAAGGTTCGGGCTGGTAGTCTGAATTTTCTCTTTAACACGTTTGCCGATCTGATAAAGAAAGGTGAAATGATGTAAATACCTGGCCTTATTTAATGTCTGTTTGATGTTAGTTGGGCCGGGTATAATCCTTATCCCTAAACTTAAAGCCGCTTCTGGCTTAGCTTTCTTACTTTTAGCTTTGATCTTATTGGAAAAACTGGCTCTGTTTCGCACCTGCGGAGCGGGATTTATGGCGTTTGGGCTTTTCAACCAATATTAGGCCCTGATTGGGCCAGGGATAGTAAAAGATTTCCATAATTAATTTTGCCCCTTTAGAGGCTACCGCTTCGTAAGAATCGATAACAAACATGCATTATGCGCCGCAGGTGCTACCCTTGACGAAGCGATCTGAATTGTGCTGAATAATTACGTAGCTATGTGGTAAAAATACGGGACAGCTTTTTGCAAAGCTGTTTCCCTTCTGAGACTAATTGCAGCACCATCCGATCGGGCAATTGTTAGTAATGGGACAAGCAAAGAAAAAACTTACGAAATTTTTGGTAATGCTTTCAGTAGCTTCAATTCCGCTATAATAATAAAGCTAACGATCACCAAAAAGTCCCAGGAGCTTATTTTCTGGGTGTTTACTATCGTCCATGCGTTGTGTTGATAGGCATATTTCCAGGCGCCCAGGCGGGTGGCTACGTTTTCGGCAAGCCAGATAAAGAAGCCGATAAGCAGGAAGGATATGATAACGGGCATTTGGTATGCTTTGTCTTTAATATAAAACCGAACTACAGCTTTTCGGAAATACCATAAAATGAATATGGCGATTACGTACCGCAGATCGGGTATGAAGTGGTTGCTAAAGAAGTTGAGATAGATGCATGCCCCGATAATGCGCGCGGCGCGGTGGTGCGGCCAGTTGTGCAGTTTTACGTCGAGACGGCGCCATGCCTGGCATAGGTAGCTGGCTACGCTGGCATACATAAAGCCGCTGTAAAGCGGGACACCGAAAAATTTGGTATAGGCCTGTTCAGGGTAGCTCCAGGAGCCGATATGTACCTTGAAAAGTTCCATCATAAGACCGAGCAGGTGGAAAACGCAGATCACAAGCACCTCGTCTTTGGTTTCCAGCTTGAGGCGGAACATCGCTATTTGAATAGCTATGCAGCCTATCAGCATAAAATCGTACCGCGGGATTATTCCGGCAAACAGATGGGAAATTGCCAGCAGAGAGAAGACGAGCACCGGGAAGATACAGGATAGTGCCTCCTGTTTAACAAAAATAAAGAAGCGGTATAAACGCCCCATGTTCTGCAAATACCGGAACTTATAATTGCTGATATGGAACGGCTTAACCTTCATGATCAATGCTTTGAATTTGCAGTTTGTAAGCATTGGGCAGCAGCGCGTTCTTGAAAAATGACTCGGCTTTGAGGGCCCTGAGCATCTTATATGCGGCAAGTACCGGACGGATCCAGCATATCCGGCCCAGCGGCAGCAGTTTTTTAACATCGGCAGGAGCAAGGAGTAATTGTACCTGTTTCAGAATGAGGAACCTGATATAGCCGAGGTGTTTTTTATATTGAACATAAAGATCAGCCGTGAAATTACTGCTAACGAGGTTTTGCTGCAGGTTGCGACCACGCATGATGAGGTAGTCTTCATAATCAACAGGCAGGCCGTTTAAATTCATGCGTTCGCCAACGCGTTGGAATACGCTGAATATTTCCTTCTTCTCGGCATAGCTTAGTTTTCGCTCCAGCGCCTCGAACGAGCGGATAGAATAATCGATAAGGAGGAACAGCACATCGAGGTAAGCCCAATCGGGGATGCTGGTGCCCCGGCTTTTTTCAACGCCTTTATGAATGGCCGTTATCCCGTCGATGGCTTTCAATGCATCGTCGTATTTTGAAAAAAGGATTTGCCGGGAATAACTGACGGTTGAAAACAGGCGTCCCAACGGATCGGCAGGGAGCCGGCCGGTGAAGTACAGCCAGTCGACAGCTTTATTTACAGCAAATTCGGCAGCAGCGCCTGCGAAGATAAAAAGCACGGTATCTGATCTTCCCCATATTTTTCGAACGATTGAATCTGTATCTACAAACATTGTTATTTAAAAATGGTTCATACTATGTTTTATATTCTCGACTATCACGACAAGCACAATGCCGAGCATATAGGCGAGAATATCGGTAAAGGAAAACGATGTGCCGAGCATCAGCCGGGCAAAAGCCGAATGCTGCCAGCCCAGCAGGTTGACCAAATGAAAGTATTGAGAGATCTCGACCAGGATGGAAAAGATCAGTACTGCGCAGGCAGTGTGAAATACCGGCGTATTTACAAAGCTTTTAACGAAACAATAAAGAAGGATGACCACCAGGAAATCGCCACCGTACGGCCTGATAACGGCATCGTGGAAATCGGCGCCGATGATAAATTCGATCAGCAACAGCAGCAGAGTGAGCAGGAAATAGTATTTATAAAAGCCGGGTTTTAATTTCATTAAAAGTACTTTGAAATACAAAGTAAATAAATTGAGACAAGAATAACAATAGAATGATGAATTTTTATTTGGAGTGGAAAACAGCGGAATTGTCTTTGAAAGGCGCTGTTATTTTTGTATATTTGACATCCGCGCCTAAAAAAATCAATCCAATAAAATACAAAAGAGCCGTTTTTTCGGCGTCTAAATCGATATACTTATTTTGTGTTTGGTTCAAATGCTATGTTTTTGCTCGCTAAAGCGATGTTTTGGGCTCAAAAAAGTGCAAAACAAGGAACAGGCTAAATGCTGTTTAGCCTGTTCCAAGTCGAAAAACGACACACCCTAAAGTGCATTTAGACCGTTCCCGGTCAAAAAACGACACACTCTAAATGCGGTTTAGGGCGTTCCGGGTCTCAAAACGGCGCACCCTAAATGCGGTTTAGGCTGTGTACTGAAAGGTCATAATTAAGAAACACGATGCCGGATAATTATACTGATCTTCTTAAAAATACGCGCACCATATTATTGGTGGATTGGCCGTCGACTGAACTTCCTTTAGCGCTCCTGAAGGCGGGTTTTGAGGTATACAGTTATTCGCCGGATAATTATTCAAAAGCGGAACTCAACAGGGATGGCAAGCTAAACTTCGTCAATTTGAAAAAACCACCTGCTTCTGTCGATATCGTCAATATTTTCAGACCAGAAGAGGAGCACAACGAAATAATCGCTAAGCACGTTGTTCTGCTCGGAGCGAAAGGAATCTGGTTGCATCCACCGGTAATGTCTTCTTTTGCAGGTACATTGGCAAAGAAACTCAATCTCGGCTTTATTGAGGGCATAAATATTGCCGACGCCGCAAACGGAATTTGACCGGTTATTTCTTCGGTAGCTTGGCATTTGGATCCTCGGCTCCCTTGTTTGCAGGGTCGCCGTTTACAGAATCTTTTGGAACATTTTTCTGATTGCCAGGCACCACGGCAGTGTCTGTTTTCGCCGATTGGGTAGTACTATCGGCAGCTGCACCTGAGGCAGGTTTATTGCTGTTTCCGCAGGCCGAGGCCAAAGCAATGAATAAGATTGCGGATAGTTTAAGGATAGTTTTCATGGTGATGTTTTTTTATACAACACGTAAAATCCAGCCTTGTTTAAAACAAAAAGGATGCGACGATTGGCCGCATCCCTGAATAGATAGATGAAGAGTGAAAAGTTTAGTTCTGTATCCTTAAAAATTTGGTTACGGCATTATAGTCGTTCATATCAATATGTGCGTTTTTAATAGCCGAGAGTGCGGTGCCCCCGGGAATAATTACATAACGGTATTGTATGACGGTTGACAGGTTAACCGAGTTGGTATTGTCGAGTGTAAAACGGGTGATAACAAAATGTTTGATCCTCGGCAGGTAGGATATAATGCTTGCTTTACCGCCCGCATAAGTAGTATGAGGAAGCGGGAAAACGCCACCGCCGTAGTTTAGGAAAACCTGCACTGAACCGCCATCGAGAATACTCTGCGATAAGGCCGGAGCAGCCAGGTCAGCCACATGCATGGCAGAGTTGTCGATGGTAGTATCGCGGAAATTGGTTGCATAAGCCCAACCCGAATATTGTACATTAGCGGTGCCTGCAGGGCCCTGCAGCGAAGTTGGTGTTCCCCAGCCTCCGGCGGTAGTTTTCGGGCCATAGAACATGTAACTGGTTTTATCCAGGTAGAAGTCGCCTGTTTTGCCAAGCGTTGAAGCAGGTGCGCCGGTTCCTGATAAAATGGTACTTCCTGCCGTACCGGTATTACCTCTTGGGCCCATCAGTGAAACACCTGCTCCCCAGCCCGCGGAAGTTTTGGGGCCGTAAATCAGAAAGGCGGATATATCTATATAGAAATCTCCGTTTTTGCCAAGCGTTGTGGCTGGTGCGCCTGTTCCGGATAATACGGTATTTCCTGCTGTACCGGTGTTACCCCTCGGGCCAATTGGTCCTGCAGGACCTACTAAAGAGGAACCGGCTCCCCAACCGGCAGAGGTTTTAGGACCGTAAAACAGGAAGGTGGATTTATCGAGATAAAAATCGCCGTTTTTACCAAGCGTTATGGCGGGGGCGCCTGTTCCGGACAATACGGTGT
>DATCQV010000168.1:0-23925 GCA_036569325.1 Mucilaginibacter sp.
GCATTGATGTAGCTGCCTGAGCTTTAAAAGTTACAAGAGCAGCAGCGGCAAATACAAAAGAGAGTAAAAGTTTTTTTTTCATGACGAAAGTTGTGATTGATTGAATTGTTGAATTTTTGATTGATTTGAATTGTTAAAGCATAGTTTTTCTCCACCCCGGTCGTTTTCGTTTTTTCCGGCCAGGCATTACAGAACAGTAAAAGGGTATTGATTATAAAGAACCCCTGCGTGGCCGGTTGCAGCAGGATGGTATAGCAGAGTTTGCTAACCGGCCGCGCAGGGGTAGTAGAATATTGTTAAGCAGTAACCTTAGCTCCGGTTTCGAACAAACCGCTCAGGCTAACTTCTTCATCTTGCGGAGGGTACACTTCGATACCGTGATCGAATACATCCAGGCCGCCAACGCCTACCTCACCATGTTCTTCAACACGCAGTCTCCATGGGTTTGGTAGTTTATTGATGATGAACATCATTACAAAAGTAACCACGAACACTGCGGCTGCAATGGTAAAGGTACCAAGAGCCTGTGCTGCAAGCACGTGCGTACCGCCACCGTAGAACAAACCGGTAACAGGCGCAGAGTTATCGGCACCGGTTGGGCCTGTTACACCAAACTGACCGCTGGCAAATAAACCCAGCGAAAGTGTACCCCAGATACCGTTCAAGCCGTGTACAGATACTGCACCAACCGGATCATCGATACGGAACCACTCGAACAGGTAAACACCGCCAAATACGATGAAGCCCGCAACCGCACCCAGCATCAGCGCACCAAACGGGCTAACCCAATAACACGGACAGGTAATAGCTACAAGCCCTGCAAGGAAACCGTTCACAGTAAAGGCCAAATCGAACTTGCCTTTGGTAGGCCCCCACCATAAAGCTGCAAGCATGGCAGTGAAACCTGCAGAACAAGCTGCAAGCGTGGTGTTGGCAGCAACACGGCCAATACCCTGACCATCCATAGCCGAAAGGGTTGAACCAGGGTTAAAGCCATACCAGCCAAACCATAATATAAAGCCACCCACAGCGGCAACCAGCAGGTTGTGTCCCGGCGGCAACCCACCTTTTTCTTTATTGTCGCGGGCAAATATGCGGCCTAAGCGCGGGCCCAATACTATTGCACCGGCCAATGAAGCCATACCGCCTATAGTGTGTACTACTGTTGAGCCTGCAAAGTCGCGGAAGCCCTGGCCTAATGATGGCAGGAAGTTTCCGGCTGTACCCATTAGTGCTAACCAGCCATCAGGACCCCACGCCCAGTGACCGATAATAGGATAGATGAAACCGGTAATACCTATACTGTAAAGGATATCGCCGCGGAAGCTTGTACGACCTATCATAGCGCCCGAAACGATAGTTGAACAAGTATCGGCAAATGCGTACTGGAAGATCCAGTGTGCCAGGATAGGAATACCGGTAGCCTCGTAAGTTAACGGCGTATTTTGTAAGAAGAACCAGTTGGTGATGGTTTTACCGTCGGAGCCTAACCCTCCCCAGCCGATAAAGCCGTTACCATGACCAAACATAAACGCGTAACCAACAGCGTAAAATAAAATTCCGCAAAGGCAGGTATCAAACACGCACTCCATTAACACGTTCACTGTTTCGCGTTTGCGGGCAAAACCGGCTTCGAGCATAACGAAGCCTGCCTGCATACCAAACACCAGGAATGCTGCAACCAGCGTCCAAACGGTATTAACGGTATTGATCATTGATGTTTCGTGCACGGTGTAAGTTTCGGCAGCATTTGCTTTAGTGCCGAAAATGCCCGGAAGAGACATCATAGCAAATATAATAAGCGCTAAGCCTATCATTTTTCCCGCAAAAATAGTTGCTCCCAGCTTCCACTTCTCTCGTGTCAGTTGTCGGACTGAACTGAGCAGACCGTCCTTTGTTGATTGTACTTTCATTGTTTTGATTAGTTTAATTTAGTTTGATTGATATATTTTATTAAGGCGATTACACAAAATTCGTTTTAAGCATAAAATCCATCACACTTTTCCATAATTTTTATCAAATATTTAATAATTCAATGCTTTTTGTAAATATTTAACATGAAATTAGGTATGAATTTTAATAAATCCAAATCTACACACAATTATTTAACATTAAAATCACCATTTTTAATAAAATAATAAAATTCAACTAAAAAAAACTACATTTTTTAAGCATTTCACAATCATAAACCATTTTTAAAAAATACTTTTCGCCACAATTCAAAATAGAACATTTTAAAAACAGACATTTCAGGGATTTACATTAATTTATTTAAAAAAACCACCAAATTTTCGGTCAAAAAATCAACAACCGGATCAAATTCCACTCAAACTCTTCGCAAAACACCTGCTTTTAATATATTTTTCGCAAATTGACGCCACTTATTATATTTATTTTAAAAACTGCGACATATAATAAAGTATAATTTTAATTTTGACCTGAACCACTATTTAAAATCAATTTCAATGGGCAATATTCGTTTCCAGGCTTTGCAGGCAGTGCTTACAAGAAGCATTCCCGAGGTAAAATTCCCCTCTCAAAAGATCTCCGACTTTTTTGGAGCCAATGTTTTCGATAAAAAGAAAATGAAGGAATACTTGTCTTCCGAAGCCTACCAGGGAATCATCAACTCCATTGATAAAGGCGAGCCTATCCCCCGCGATATGGCCGAGCAAGTGGCTTCGGCCATGAAATCATGGGCTATGGGCAAAGGCGCCACACATTATACCCACTGGTTCCAGCCGTTAACCGGTTCAACTGCCGAAAAACACGACGCGTTCTTTGAGCCCACTGCCGATGGCGGCGCTATCGAGCGTTTCTCAGGCGATGCACTGGCCCAGCAGGAGCCTGATGCTTCGAGCTTCCCGAGCGGCGGTATCCGCAATACTTTCGAGGCGCGCGGCTATACTGCGTGGGATCCATCATCGCCGGCCTTTATTATGGCGCGCACCCTGTGTATCCCTACCGTATTCGTATCATACACGGGCGAAGCACTCGATTATAAGGTGCCTTTATTAAAGGCGTTGAACGTGCTGGACAAAGCCGCCGTAGATGTTTGCCATTATTTTGATAAAAGCATCGAAAAGGTAAACGCCTCGTTAGGGATTGAGCAGGAGTACTTTTTGGTTGATATTGCCTTATTTAATGCACGCCCCGATCTTTATTTGACCGGGCGTACTTTATTCGGCCACATGTCGGCAAAAAACCAGCAGCTGGAGGATCATTATTTTGGTTCGATCCCCGAGCGCGTATATGCCTTTATGCAGGATATGGAAACCGAGTCATTATTATTAGGCATTCCTTTAAAGACGCGCCATAACGAAGTAGCCCCATCGCAATTTGAGTGCGCACCCATATATGAAGAGATCAACCTTGCCATCGACCATAACCAATTGTTAATGGACCTGATGGACCGCGTTGCCAAGCGCCATAACTTCAAAGTGCTGCTACACGAAAAACCTTATGCGGGCATCAACGGTTCGGGCAAGCACAACAACTGGTCTATGATCACCAATACGGGCAAGAACTTGCTGTCGCCGGGCAAAACGCCGAAGAACAACCTGATGTTCCTTACTTTCTTTGTAAATACCATCCGGGCAGTTTATGAACATGCTGATCTGTTGCGCGCCTCTATCGCTTCGGTAAATAATGATCACCGTTTGGGTGCTAATGAGGCGCCCCCGGCCATTATTTCTATTTTCCTCGGCAGCCAATTGAGTGATGTGCTTGATGAGATCGAAACCTCGCGCATCAGCAAAAAAATAAAAGAAGACGCGCTGCTATGGCAGGGTATCCCTAAAATACCGCAGATATTAAAGGACAACACCGACCGTAACCGCACTTCGCCATTTGCCTTTACGGGTAACAAGTTCGAATTGCGTGCGGTAGGCTCGTCAGCTAACTCTGCCAGCCCGATGACCATTTTGAACCTCATCGTGGCCGATCAGTTAAAGAAATTCAAATACGATGTTGATAAGCTGATCAAAAAAGGCGAGAAAAAGGACGTTGCTTTATTATATATCATCAAGCGCTACATCAAGGAATCGAAAGCCATTCGTTTCGAGGGCAACGGTTACAGCGAAGAATGGGAACAGGAAGCTGAAAAACGCGGCCTCACCAACATCAAAACTACGCCAAAAGCGTTGGATGCCATGTTATCTGATAAAACCGATTTCCTTTTCGGCGATACCGGCGTATTCACCAAACGCGAGGCACACGCCCGTCACGAGATCCTGTTAGACAGTTTCTATAAAAAACTACAGATAGAAGCCCGTGTTATCGGCGAGCTTGGCGTAAACGTCATTATCCCGGCAGCGTTAACCTATCAAAGCAAACTGGTGGAGAATGTGAAGGGATTGAAGGATATCGGCCTGGATAAAGCAAACTACACCGCTCAATTGGATATCATCACCAAAATATCTGAACACGTTAATGCCATCAAGGCCGATATAGAAGAAATGGTGAACGCCCGTAAAAAGGCTAACAACATTGAAGATATACGTGATAAGGCCATCGCTTACGACGAAACCGTGAAGCCGTTCTTCCAGCCCATCCGCTATCATGTGGACAAACTGGAGCAACTGGTGGACGACGCCGTATGGCCGCTGCCGAAGTTCAGGGAGTTGTTGTTTATTAAATAGAGGCGGATTTCTTCGGATTAGAGCGAATTTCCTTTTGCCAATCCTCCTAAGTTGTTATTCCGGACGATAGTGAGAGATCTTGTACGCCGTGCATCCAGACTATGCATTAGCGCTAATGCTTTGACGTTCAAATCACTTGTATAAGATTTCTCGCTCCCGCCCGACATGCAGCCGGAGAAAATAAAACCTCACTTCACCGCACTGTTCGCTACCTGTTCCGTCAATTCCGTTTCTTCGGGCGTATTCAATTCTTTTATATATTGAACCTTTAAATGATCGTACAACGAATGCTTATCTATCAATATGGAAACCAAACTGGCAATCATTCCGGCCAGGATAAGGTGAAAGATCACATTATGGCGGTCTGTCATTTCAAGTACCAATATTACTGATGTAAACGGCGAGCGGGTTACACCGGTGAGAAAACCAACCATGCCCGCAAGGATCAGCATATTGGCATTGGCATCAGACACCCGGAACCAGCTGGCTACCAGGGAGCCCACGCTTGCCCCCGCGCCAAGCGCCGGTGCAAAAATACCACCCGCAGCGCCCGTAGTGAACGAAACCAGCGTACCGCCAATACGCAGCAGCGGCGTGTACCAGGCAACATATTTATTTGAGGTAAACAAGGTTGTCTGCATGATCTCCTTACCCGAACCCAAAGCCCCCTTATCTATAAAGAAAGCCATCGACACTAAAATAAGTGCGCAAACTATTACATAAACCACGTGCTGCCAGCTTACAGAGAACTTTGATTTCATCTTAAAAATAAACAGCACGATCTTAGACATACCTGCACCGCTTAGTCCCGAGATCACCGCAACCATGGCAACTCCAAGAAAAATATAGCCCGAAAGACCATCAACCCGCGGATAGCCTAAATAAAGGTACGGGCCTAACAAAGCCTGCGCCGAAAGCCCCGCAATGATCACCGACGAAAAAATAGCCGTTTTATAATAACTGAAATGTGTTTTGGTCAGTTCCTCTATGGCGAACACAATACCACCAAGCGGTGTATTGAAAGCCGCCGCCAAACCCGCAGCCGCCCCGGTAACCATCATATTTTTCTTGGCAATTTTCGGCCACCATTTTGGCAACAGCTGGTAAGTTATTTTATATACCGATGTAGCTATTTGTATAGTTGGGCCCTCCCGGCCTATCGCCGCCCCGCCTATGGCCATCACCAGGCTCGAGCACACTTTTATTATTATTATCCGCAATCCCAGCAGCTTGTCAACCAAACCGGCGGTTCTGGGCGATGAAACCTGTATAGCCGCCATTACCTGCGGTATACCGCTGCCACGCGAATAGGGTGCAAACCGCTGCACCAGCCACCACGCAAACACAAAACAAACCGGCGACAAAATAAACAGCAGCCAGGCATGATGATTAAAAACAAAGGTGGTAAGGTCTTCAGCTACCACAAACAGCTTGGTATAAAGCACGGCTGCCAAACCTGTTATAACCGATGCGATCCAGAATGGAATAGCCTGCAGGGCATTACGTTTTAAATTTTCGTTTCGTATCCTGTCGAACGCGGTTTTGAGTTGAAGCCGGAGCCAGAGAACTATTTTCATCAGAAAGCGGGCAGTGATTGAGATATAAACAACTCATCAGGCGATAAGTGTTTAATTATTGCGCAAATGTACACAATGAGGCCCGTAAACCGGGCCAGCAATTGTAACACTCAAGTTACAATTATAACCCCATCTTTCGCATAATTCCATGAACCCTGAACTATAAGTCGTGAACTGCTTATATTTGCCCCATGAGTTCTTCGCAAAGATATGATCAGCGGGGCGTGTCGGCCTCCAAGGATGATGTACACAACGCCATTAAAAATATCGATAAAGGCATTTTTCCCAAGGCATTCTGTAAGATCGTGCCCGATATCCTCGCCGGTGATCCGCTTTACTGCAATATCATGCATGCCGACGGTGCAGGCACTAAATCGTCGCTGGCCTATACTTACTGGAAAGAAACCGGCGATATTTCTGTTTGGCGCGGCATAGCTCAGGATGCTATCATCATGAACCTCGACGACCTGCTTTGCGTAGGCGCAACAGATAATATCCTGCTGTCATCCACCATTGGCCGTAACAAGAACCTCATCCCCGGTGAAGTAATTGCAGCCATCATCAACGGCACTGAGGAAATTCTGGCCGAACTGCGCCAGGCAGGCATCGGCATTTACTCAACCGGCGGCGAAACTGCCGACGTGGGCGACCTGGTGCGTACCATCATTGTCGATTCTACGGTTACCTGCCGCATGAAACAGGGCGATGTGATCTCTAACCACACCATCCAACCCGGCGATGTGATAATAGGCCTCGCCTCGTACGGACAGGCATCTTATGAAAAAGAATACAACGGCGGCATGGGTTCCAACGGACTAACCTCCGCCCGTCACGATGTATTCAATAAAAACATCGCGCAAAAATATCCCGAAAGTTACGACGCAGCTATTCCTTATGAACTGATCTTCTCCGGTTCCAAGAACCTTACCGATGCCATCGATATCGGCAATGGTGAAACTGTAACCGCCGGCAAACTGGTGTTATCGGCAACACGTACCTACGCGCCTATCATCAAACAAATACTGGATAATTACCGCAGCCACATCCACGGGATGGTACATTGCAGCGGCGGCGCACAAACCAAGGTGCTGCACTTTATTGATGACGTACACGTAATAAAAGATAACCTGTTCCCTGTTCCGCCGTTGTTTAAGCTTATCCATGAGGAATCAAAAACCAACTGGCAGGAAATGTACAAGGTATTCAATATGGGACACCGCATGGAGCTTTATGTTCCAGCAGAAATAGCAGAAGACCTGATCACCATATCTAAAAGTTTTAATGTTGATGCGCAGATCATTGGCCGCGTAGAAGCAGCCGATAAGAAGCAGGTGACGGTGCGGAGCGAGTTCGGGGAGTTTGTGTATAATTAATAATCTAAAGGTGCCTGACGAGTATTTCTTATACGGGCAATAATTATCTCGTCAACTTTACCAGGTAGCTAATACGAAACCGGTGCATTTCAAAAGCCCGGTAATCACCGTTGTTATTAATTTTGTATTTGTCCGGATTATGAATATTCGGTTTAATTAGCAATTCGTCTATCTTTTCAAGGATATCATTTTTACTTTTTCAGCGTTTTGTGGTGAATCTTTCCTGATATATTTTATCGATTCGCGAAAATAAATAATAGCTTGCTTATCCCATGTGACTTTTCTCAGCTCCATCACCAATCTTTCGCCATTTGCTTCACCTCGTCATGCGTAAAAAAGTCACCGGCTTCTACCCTTGCTATTGCTTCATCAATTTCCCGGTTATATTGTTCAATGCTAATTCTCCCCAATTTATTTTCCCGGCCCTTTATGAACGCTTTCAGCATCTGTAGTACTGACTTTTTCTCGTCATCGTCCAATTTCAGTATCTGCTGAAAAAGTTCTTTGTCTAACGTACTTTGCATATTTATCACTTTTAACAAAAATAACTAATCGGCATAATTAAAACAATTCTCTATATATCCGGACATCCCCAAACGAAATAAGCCCCGGCAAATTGCCGGGGCTTATTATTATCGTAACAGGAGTAATATTAGTTGAATATATACCTGAAACCTAACTGAACCTGGTAACGGGAGATCTGGCCAATTTCATTAACAAATGAAGTTGTAACCGGAGTCAATGTATTTCTGTTCAGGTAAGGGAACGAGTAAGTTGCATGACCGGTAACCGGATCAAGACCCTGGTATTTAAGAACGGCAGTGTTACCATTGTTAAAGCCGGTGAACGAGTCTTTATACAAACCCCAGTTCTTGTTCAGCAAGTTACCGAAGTTGATGATGTCGGCAGTGAACTCAAGCGTGTTTTTGGTTTTACCAACGTTCACGAAGAAGTCCTGAGCGAAGTGCAGGTCGAGGCGTTTGAAGTAAGGCAGGATAACACCGTTACGCTCTGCATACTGTCCTCTGTGCGAGCTCAGGTATTTATCCTGGCTGATGAAAGAGTTCAGCTGATCCCAGATCTGATCTGCAGAACGTGGGTCGCCGGAGAAATCTTTAACCAGCTCTATATCACCCTTAGCTCTTGGAATCCACATCAGGTCATCACCGGTCTGGCCGTCATTGTTGAGGTCTTTACCAGAGTTTGAAGTAGTGGTGTATGATACAGCACCATTGTTAGCCATTTCGAAGATTACACCCAAAGTGGTTGCTGTGTGCGCCCAGTACTGTTTTTTGTAAGCCAATGAAGCGATGATACGGTTTGGCTGCACAAATGAGCTGTTCGACAGGTAATCGCCGTTAGGATTGCCGGGGGTTGCACGTGAGCTCCAGATGGTGCTCGCAGTTGAACCGCCGTCATTAACGTCTTTCGAACCGCTGTGGGTATAGGCAACGTTAGCATACAAGCCGCTTGCAAAGCTTTTTTGCAATTGGGCAGTTACGAAGTATGAATAACCTTTGCTGGTATTGGTCATGTAATATAACGACGTAATAGACGGGTTGGTTGCAGTTGCAGTTGCAGCCGGAGTGGTCGTATTCGATTTGGTGTATTGAATCTGCCCTTCAGGACCAGGGATAGTAGTATAAGCATCAGAAAGCACAAGGTTTTCGTGATAAATAGCATTGATATCCTTGCTGTAAGCACCTTCGATGGTACCGATCAAGCCCCATGGTAACTTTTGATCGATAGCTAAGTTTGTTCTCCAGATCTTTGGATATTTCAGCTTAGGATCGGCCACGTCGAGCTCATAAGAAGTGTTGGCAGCAACTGAACCCGGAGCCGGACGGTTTGCGTCTGGATTTGGATTGAATTTCAATCGCGGATCGTTTGGTGTAGCCGATTGTTTAACAGTGTAAGAACCGAACAGCACACCGTTGTTTGATGCCTGGTTAGAGATCCATACAAAAGGTATAGTACCTGCAAACAAACCAGAACCACCACGAACCTGGGTAGAGCCATCGCCGTTAACATCCCAGTTAAAGCCTACACGCGGCGATAATTGAACACGGTTATTTGGCAACTTAGATGGATCGACATGGATACCTTGCTGGAAGGTAATACCGGTTACGTTAGGATTCTGCTGTAGTGTAGTTGGGAACACGTCATAATCAGCACGGATACCGTAAGTTAAACGGAAGTTATCGGTAACGTGGAATTTATCCTGTGCGTAAAGGCTGAAGATAGAAGCCTTGATCTTTGCATAAGGGAATGAACCGTCGGGCAATGCCGAGTTACGGGTTGCATACTGAGTTGCCGGCAGGTCATGCAGGAAATCGTATGCAGAGTTAAATATATAAATACCGTTGTAGTTAGGAGCGAACCCATTGGTGTAGCTCTGGATCTGATCGCTGGTACCGATAGTGAACTCGTGTTTACCAGAGAAGATGGTCAGGTCGTCAGAGAATTGACCGATGTTGGTAGTAAGCAGGTTACCTTTAGTGAACAACTCTGAGCCGAACGAAGTAAAGTTAGAAGTAGCGTTGATAACATTGCCGTTAGCATCGTAACCACCGTTGCCGATATCAACAAACGGAAGCTCCTTGCCATCGCCCAGGAAGGTACGGAAATCGCGCAACGCCGAATAACCTACAGTAAGCCTGTTTGATATTTTGCTGCTGAAACGTGTATCTAACTCTACTATACCGATATTAAAATTGTTATTAATACGGTAACCTGCGCCGTAAAAAGGAAGGGTAGTTAAGCTACCAGACCTGCTGCTGCCAAAGTTAGTTGTACCTGAGTTCGAACCGCTTGGCGGGTTGTCACGATACGACTTTAAGTAGAAGTATTTGGCGCTTAAAGTGTTGTTTTTGTCGATATTCCAGTCAATTTTTGCAGTGATTTTATCGCTGCTGGTCAGGAAATTATACCCCTGGTACGGACCTGGATTGTAACCGTAGGTAGCCAATTTAGCAGCAATAGCGTTCAAAGTCTGCGCATCAGCCTGTGATACGTTGCCTGAACCACCCTGGCCCGGAGCTGCGGCAGCTACGAAAGCGTGAGCTGGATTACTTACGCGTTCTTGCTCACCCGATAAAAAGAAGAACAATTTGTTTTTGATGATAGGACCGCCAACGCTTAAACCGTCCTGGTGGTAAGTAAATGGAACTTTTTTAACGTTTGTGGAACCTGCGCTGTAACCGGTTAAGCCTACGCTGCGGATGTAATCGTAAACTGTACCTTTAAATTCGTTGGTACCTGATTTTACTACAGTGTTAACACCTGCGCCGGTGAAGTTACCCTGGCGAACGTCGTAAGGAGCAATATCAACCTGGATCTGATCGATCGCATCCAGAGAGATCGGCTGTGAGTTGGTTTGACCACCCAATGTACCTGATAAACCGAAAGAGTTATTAAACAAAGCACCGTCAACAGTAATATTGTTGAACAAGCTACTGCGGCCGCCGAAACTTAAACCGTTTGCAGACGGGGTTAACTTTGTGAAATCGCTCAATGAACGGTTGAGGGTAGGTAACGCCTCAATTTGCTGACGGTTGATAGTTTCGCGGGCACCGGTACGTGACGAGTTGATCACCTTACCTGCCTGGCCTTTAATAACTACCTCACCCAGCGTAGTGGTGTTATCTACCAGTTTCGCGTCAAGCTTTTGATCCTGACCAATAGTCAAGTTAAGGTTTTCAAGGCTGTAGTCTTTGTAGCCAATGAAAGTAACCTTGAATGTGTACGGACCACCTACCCTTAAGTTGGTTAAGTTGAAACGGCCGTCGGCACGTGTAACGGTTGAATACACAGTTCCGGTTGGGATGTGTGTAATCGATACGGTTGCTCCGGGTATAAAGCCTTTAGCGTCGGTAACGATACCGTTCACACTGGCTGTTGTTACACCCTGGGCTGATGCATCTTTCGCAGCAAAAAATGCCATCCCGGTAAGTAAAACAAAAAGTAAAAACTTCCTCATACAATCTTTTTTAGTTTTTTTAATCTTATTAATTAATACAATTGCGGTGCAAAGATATATATTGATATAATTTACTACATTAAGGTTATGTTAAGAATTATTTATAACTTCCTAACATTTAACTATCATATCACTAATAATTACTAATTGTTGGGCGTTTAAATTCATTTTTTTCAATATAAAATGTGGATAATATTTATATAGATATATAGTTATAAACAGCAACTGCTAACCGTTGTTAAAAAAAAAGCGCCCCGTAAATATTTCGGGGCGCTTTTTAATAGGATTATTGGTTGCTTACAGCTGTATAAACGTGGTTCCGTTGTATTGGAATGTTTTTACAAGTGTAGCAGTTGCACCGTTGTAAGCCTTATAGGTCAGAACGAATTTCTGATTGGTGGCAGGCGTTGTGTACAGGTGTTTAAGCAAAGCAATTAATGCGGCCTGAACATCAGCATCAGCCCAAACGTTGGTGCCTGACCCGGTGATGGTGAAATCGCCATATTTTCCAAGATCGGCGCGCTGATCGGCAGTACCTACGGTAGACAGACCGGCTATATAAGAGTAATCAGCCGAACCAAGTGTATAGTTAACTGTGTTGTCGGCAACCCAGGTTCCGCTGGTTATCGCAAATGTTAAGGTTGCAGAGTTAGCTGCAGTTGTCCAGTTAGTACCGTTATAAGTTAGGGGCAGCACACGCTGAAAGTTGGCGCTTCCAAAATATTTATAGCTTACGTACTGTATGTCACCAACTTTGGCAGTTGCCGCAACAGCCAGGTCGGCCTTCAGTAAGGTGTTGAAATAATTAGGAAGGTTCGCCGCATCAGATGAACTGAAGTCGTTAAATGTTCCGCCTTTACCTATCGATTGATATTGAGCCGGAGAAATGGTATAGATCTTTACCCATACACCATTCATAAATAAGAACGACTGGGTGGCAGGAGCAGTTACACCATTTTCGTAGTAATTGAAGGTAAGCAAAGCCAGTTGGTTAGCAGCCGGATCGGGATATTTATACGGCAGCCATTTCAAAATTTGCGAAGCGCTGAAATCTTTAAAAGTGTTATTAGGCAATAACAGGTAATCGTCGTCAGTAAGCTTGTAATTCACGTCATTAAAAACCGAATCGGCCAGTTTAATGGTTGCCGGCGATGTTGCATAAGTTACTGCTACGCTCGATTTATCTTTATAATTCGGATATTTCGATCCCAGGATGGTAGGGATACTTGTAGCTGCGTCATCTTTGGTTTTAAAACTCAAAGTTGAGTGTGCGTAGTTGCTTGTCGGCAAAATTGCGTAATCGGCAGCCGCCAGTGTAATGGCGAAATTCTGAGGCGTTACAGAAACCGGCCCCAATGCCTTATAAGTGTCGTCCATAGGGCGGCAAGAGCTGAAAGCAACAGCAATCGCAGCAATTCCTATGATGTTCAATAATAATCTTTTCATAACTATATCTTTTTTCAATACTGATTAGAAGTTAATTTTCAGGGTGGTCATATATGTTCTTGGCGAACCATACCATACACCAAGTCCGTTTGTTCTCGGAGCAAAACCATAAGCCGCCGGTGAACCCGGGATAGCCAACTCAAAAGCATCCGCAACGTAGTTGGTGTTCAACACGTTGTAAACGTTAACAATAAACGATGCATCTAAACCGGCAAATTTGAAACGGTAAACAGCGTTCATGTCAAGGGTTGAGTAGTTTGGAAGTTCATAATTGCTGTAAGGAACTGTTGCCTGGGCTTCCTGCGTCGCTGTGATCTTTGTAGGATCGAACGATGCGTAGTAGCGGCCGTAGTAGTTCCAGTTAGCGCCAATTTTTACTTGTGGCAATGCCTGTAAATCCAAACCTAAAGCTGCAGTAGTTTGCGCGCTGGTGTTGGCAGTACCAAATTCACCAATTTTCAGGCCTTTAAGCAATAATGAAGACTGGATAAGTGGCGAACCATTATCACGGGTAACCTGGGCAGGACCGGTATTGCTTGTATAATGGAAATCGCCGATAGACAACATACCGCTCAGGGTAACACCTTTTATTGGGCGCAATTTAGCGTCAACTTCAACACCCTGGTGTAACTCGTTCAAACCAGAAATATTGATAGTTGGAAAAGTACCGTCATTATCAGGTGTCGCCGATGAAGTTACTTTCGACCTGTCTTTATAAGTAGATCTGTACAGGTTAACATTAGCACTGAAAATTGCGCTTACATAACCGTAGCCTAACTCGTAGCTTAATAGTTTTTCAGGGATAGCATTGGGGTTAATAGTATTTGTCTTGTTCAGGAAGATGCTGCCTACAAGCGGTGCACGCTGAATGTAACCGATGTTAGCAAAAATGTTGTTATGGCTGTCGATGTTATAGTTAGCACCGCCTTTTGCCTGGTAACCTAAAAAGTTAACCCATTTGCTGGTTTGGTTAGGGTCGCTGTTCAGGTAGTTAAAATAATCAACCCTGCGGTTGCTGGTATTGTTACCTGCAACGCTGATAAAAGCAGAAAGTGCATCTTTTACGTACTCAGCCTGTGCATATACACCTTCCTGGGCAACTTCGTAGCGGTAATCATTATTGAATTTATCGCCGATGCCTACGTAGTGGTTAGGATTGTTGATATTGCCTGATGGGCTTGAAGGATTGTATTTGTCGATAATATACTGTCCACCCAACAGATCCTGCATCTGGTTGTAGTGCTCTCCTTCATAGTAGCGGCCGTCAATACCTGCAATAAAGTCGATATGCTCAGAAAGCTTTGTTTTATAAGAGCTTAATAAGCCGTATTGCGCATGATTGTTAACCGAGTTCAGGAAATAGCGGCTCGAGGTGCCATCGGTGTTTGCCTGGTTTTGTTTAACAATGGCATTGAAATCAATTGGCGAGTAAGCGTCGCCTGTTCTTGGCACACCTGTTGAGCCTGCACCCGGAGTTAATGTAACGTTCGAACCTGACAGGTAACGCGCTGCACCATCACCCCATGAACCGTAAACTACAGTAGCTAATGACGATGTGCTATTGATCTTCCAGCTATGGTTGATAGAAGCCAGCGGTTTGTTATAATAGTTCTGTTCAGCGCTCAGCAACTGGCCGTTCAGGTAACCATAATCGGAGTTATAACGGATCCCCAGCGGACTGGTACGGTAAGTGTTGATATTATTGAAAGTATAACGCTGACCGTGAGTTTGTGTAGCCCCCATAATATTGAACGATAACGTTTGTGATGGGCTCAACACTTTCGATACGTTGGCAAAGTAGCTGTAACCGGTATAGTACAGGCCCGGTGCATAACCATCGCCCTGGCTTCTTGAAAGCAGGAATGAGGTTGCCCAGCCTTTATTGCTTAAGCCGGTAGCGTAAGAGATGACAGTTTTGTACTCGTTGAAAGTACCGATAGATTGTGAAATGGTACCGCCTTCCTGCGCTTCAGTATTTTTTGTGGTGATGTTGATGGTACCGCCCAATGATGGTACGGCAACCTTCGAAGCACCTAAACCGCGCTGTACCTGCATCGAGGTAGTTACGTCGGCCAGGCCGGCCCAGTCGTTCCAGTAAATTTTACCGGCTTCCACGTCGTTAACAGGGATACCGTTAATTAAAAGTGCCACGTTGTTGCTGCTGAAACCACGGATATTGATACGCGAATCGCCGTAACCGCCGCCGCCTTTCGAGGTCATTACGCCAGGAGAAGCTTTCAGCAATTCAGGAAACTCAGCGCCTGCACCTTTTTCTTCAATGTAAACCTTGTTTACCGATGATGCCGCGATAGGTGTTTGCCTGTCGATAGCCAATGAAGAGTTAGCCATAATGGTAACTTCTTTCAGCGATGCCGATACAGGGGCCATGGTAATGGTACCTAATTTAGTGCCGGTAATTTCAACCTCTTTGGTTACATAACCAATGTACGTTAACACCAGGGTATTGCTGCCTTCGGGTACACTGATCTTGAACGTACCGTCCAGCGCCGCCACGGTGGCTCTTTGCATACCTTTTACTGAAACAGTAACGCCGATAAGCGGCTCTTTTGTTTGTGCGTCAAGCAATTTACCAGTAACCTGTTTGTCGCCATTTTGGGCGAATGCTGTAAACAAGGTAGAAAGGCAAAGGAATAGAGAGAGTAAGTATCTCCTCATGTCTTTTTTTGTTTAGTGTAAATAAATAATATAAATCAATTAACTCGGGGCAAAATTATAACTAAGCAGCGGTCTTAATATTAAAATAATGTTAACAGCAACCCGAAGACCCTACAGTAACGAACATTTTACACCATTTGGCGAAAACCGCAATCTTTCTAAAGAAATTTAAAAAGTAAAAACCCACCAAATATTAACGCACAGTTAAAAGATGGTTTTTATAGTTTTAAGGATTGAAGGCGCTGAAGGTAAACAGTATAGTCCCCGCAAACATTGTGCGATCCCGGCTGAAATCCGGAAATCCAACTTAAAGCCATAAGAAATAACTCATATTAATGTAATAATGTGGCGGTCGGGGGGATGTTTCAGGTGAGACAGCAAAATAGTTAAAATCAGGCCATTTTTTGTTTCATACTGTTTCAGGTTGTTTCATACACGGTAGTTAAGTAGCTGATTTACAGAAGCAAGGTGTTTCAACTGTTTCATTTTGTCTCAACTGTTTCATGTTTGTGTGAAACAGTGCAACAGTGCCTTAACCTGGGCTAACGGTCGGGGCCGAATGTTGGCAGCAAATGCCATCAAAAAAGGAAAACGGCTCCGCAGGTACCCAACCTAAGCTGCATGCCTTGCTATATGTTATCATCAACACACAACCTTTCGTTCCGCCACTTAATCACCGCACCGTCAATCATTTTCCTATAATTTCATCATTTAATACCTTTTAGTTAGCTTTGGCATCGAAATTTGTAGCCTTGCGGCGATACGAACATAAAAATGCGTTTTCGCGTAAAAGGCAAAGCTTAACCACTGTTCTCAACACACACACGAATCAAAAAAGGTAATTTTTAAAACATTACAATCCATATATGAATTACGATTTAATTGTTATAGGTTCTGGCCCGGGCGGCTATGTGGCTGCCATCCGTGCTTCACAACTGGGCTTAAAAACTGCTATTATTGAAAAAGAATCGCTTGGCGGCGTTTGCCTAAACTGGGGTTGCATCCCTACCAAAGCACTCATTAAAAGCGCCGAAGTATTTGAATATATTAATCATGCTGCTGAATACGGTATTAAGGTTGCCGGCAGCGAAGTTGATTTCGACGCTATTATTAAACGCAGCCGCGGCGTTGCCGATGGTATGAGCAAAGGCGTTCAGTTCCTGATGCGCAAAAACAAGATCGACGTAATTATGGGTACCGGCAAGCTGAAAAGCAAAGGCGTGGTTACCGTAACCAACGCCGATGGCAGCACTCAGGATGTAAATGGCAAACATATTATCCTTGCCACCGGCGGCCGCTCGCGCGAATTGCCGAACCTGAAACAGGACGGTACAAAGGTGATTGGTTACCGCCAGGCTATGGTCCTTCCTAAAAAACCTGCTTCCATGATCGTTGTTGGTTCGGGCGCTATCGGCATCGAGTTCGCTTATGTATATAACGCATTGGGCACTAAGGTTACTGTAGTTGAATTCCTCGAAAACATCGTCCCTTTAGAAGACGAAGAAGTTTCAAAACAACTGGCCCGTACGCTTAAAAAGCAAGGCATCAATATCATGACCAGCTCAAATGTTGAGTCGGTTGATACCAGCGGCGATCTGTGTAAAGTACAGGTTAAAACTGCCACCGGCACCGAAACGCTTGAAGCAGAGATTGTGCTATCGGCTGTAGGCATTTCTACCAACATCGAGGGCATTGGCCTGGAAGAAAACGGCATTCAAACAGACCGCGGCAAAGTAGTTGTCGACGATTTTTATAAAACCAATGTTGACGGCGTTTACGCCATAGGCGATATTGTTAAAGGACAGGCACTGGCTCACGTAGCATCTGCCGAAGGTATTATCTGCGTTGAAAAAATTGCCGGCCATAGCCCGCAGCCGCTGGATTACAACAATATCCCGGGCTGTACCTATTGCTCGCCTGAAGTTGCTTCGGTTGGTTACACCGAAAAAGCTGCAAAAGCTGCCGGTTACGAAATTAAAGTGGGTAAATTCCCGTTCTCGGCATCTGGTAAGGCAAGTGCAGCCGGCGCGAAAGACGGTTTTGTTAAACTGATCTTTGATGCCAAATACGGCGAGTTCCTGGGCGCGCACATGATAGGCCACAACGTTACCGAAATGCTGGCCGAATGCGTGGTAGCCCGCAAACTGGAAGCAACCGGTCACGAAATGATCAAATCGGTTCACCCGCACCCAACCATGAGCGAGGCCATTATGGAAGCCGCCGCCGCTGCGTATGATGAGGTGATACACTTGTAAGTTGGCCGATAGACCATAGTCCATGGTCGATAGAAAATAAAAAAGGTTCATAGTCGGAAGATTATGAACCTTTTTTATTTCTTACTTCTTTTCACTTGCTTGTCCTGTCATTTCGGGCGAGAGCGAGAAATCCTGGAAAAGCGACATGAACGCTAATGCATTGGCGGTAATGCATAGCCCGAATACAGGGCGCATAAGATTTCCCGCTCTCGCTCGAAATGACAAACAAAGTTTAATGCTTCACAATGAACTATCAACGCCTACCCCATCTTCGAGAAAAAATCCCACAGCACAATCCCCGCTGATACCACGATATTAAAAGAATGCTTGGTGCCGAATTGCGGAATTTCTATACAAGCATCGATATTTGCCATCACCTCATCGCTTACGCCGTTTACCTCGTTGCCAAATATTAATGCATATTTTTTACCCTCTTCCGGTTCAAATTCGTTCAGCATCAGGCTGCTTTCGGCCTGCTCAATAGCGATAATCACATAACCGGCAGCACGTAATTCTTCTACCGCCTGCAGCGGCGTTTCAAAATATTTCCAGTCGATTGATTGTGTGGCGCCCAGGGCAGTTTTCTCGATCTCGCGGTGCGGCGGGCAAGCGGTTATTCCACACAAACAGATCCGCTCAACCGCAAACCCATCAGCCGTGCGAAATACCGAACCAATATTGTGCATACTCCGCACGTTATCCAGCACCACCACAACCGGCAGCTTTTCCTTTGCTTTAAATTCAGCTACAGAAGCGCGGTTCAGTTCATCGAGTTTGAGTTTCTTCATTTTTAGAATAAGGTGAAAGGGCAAAGGTAAAAGGCGAAAGATAAAAAACCGCTAAAATAACCAATTCGTCTTTCGGACTTCCGGACTTTCCGACTTTCGGACTATTCAAAAACACCTACCCCATCCCCTATCAGCGAACTGTAAACTGATGGCGCGTAGCCTATTCTTTGAGTGTAGTATTCGATAATGTTTTTGCTGAAATCGTCGAACGCGTTATCCCTCACCAAAGCAATAGCGCATCCGCCGAAACCGGCACCGGTCATACGGCCGCCTGCTACGTTAGGGTCGGTTTTACAGTATTCGGCAATGGTATCCAGCTCTATGCCGCTAACTTCGTAAAGGTCGCGCAGTGAATCGTGCGAGGCGTACATCAGCTTACCAAATTCAACCAGGTCATTCTTTCCGAGTGCGCTGGCTGCAAGTTTTACGCGGTCGTTTTCCTCAATTACATGTTTGGCCCGTTTAAATATTACCGGATCGGTTATCAGGCTGCTGTATTTATAAAGCGTTTCGGCATCGATATCGCAAAGGTGTGTAATGTCTATTTGCTGTTGCAAAGCCAAGAGCGCAGCCTGGCATTCCTCCACGCGTTCGTTATATTTCGATTCAGCCAGCTTACGGGGTTTGTTGGTATTGATGATAGCCAGGATATACTGACCAAGGCTGGTCTCAACCGCGCTGTAATCCAGCGTATCGCAATTTAACATCAAGGCCTTGTTCTTTTCGCCGAATGCCACCGCAAACTGATCCATTATGCCACAGTTTACGCCAATAAAATTATTCTCTACGTCTTTTGCCAGCTTAACCAGGTCGAGTTTTGAATAACCGCTGCCCATTAAACTGTTCAGGGCAAAGGCGGTAACTACTTCGATGGATGCCGATGACGACAGGCCGGAGCCGATAGGAATATCGCCATAAAAAAGCATATCGAGCCCTAAAGCCGGATGACCTTCCTTCAAAAAATAATCGATCACGCCTAACGGATAGTTAAACCAGTATTCATCTGTTTTGATATATCCGCTTTGTACGGGAATATCCAGCTTATCCTGAAAATCAAGGCTTCTGAAACGGAACAGGCCATCGCTGTTTGGCGAAACCAGCAGGTAAGTTCCAAAGGTTATGGCGCAGGGCATTACTAAACCGCCATTGTAATCAATATGTTCGCCGATAAGGTTTACGCGCCCCGGAGAAAAGAATGCATTCGACGCTTCTTTGCCGTATATATTTTTAAACTCCTGCGCAAGGTTATGCTTCATTTAATATCAATAATTGGTTGAACTGCAAATATTACAAAAAATGTATAATTAACAGTTATTAATGTTTTTTATTTTGACATTTTGCTATAAAATAGGTTATTTTAAATCCCGGCCGTAAGGCTAATATAAATTAAATACAAATTATGAACCAATATCTGATAACCGGCTACGACCATACCGATGAAGGCGCCCTGGCACGGCGGATGAGCGTGCGGCCGCGCCATCTCGGCAAAAACGCCGAATTAAAAAAGACAGGCAATTTCATTTTCGGTGGCGCCATATTGAACGAGGAAGGCAATATGGCCGGCTCGGTAATGGTAATGGCCTTTGAGACCGAAGAGGAACTGGAAGTATGGAAACAAAACGAGCCATACATCACTCAAGGCGTTTGGGAATCGTATGACGTTAAACCCTTCAAGGTTGCAACGGTAGGATAAAAGCTTAAAGCAAAAAGACCAAAGCAAAAAGCTTTTTTAGCTTTCCGCTTTGGTCTTTAACCTTCCGGCTTTCGCCTTAGCTTTTATTTAATAACTGTTTTCGCTTTAAAGTGCTTAGTGTTGAACAGCATTCCGGTAAATTTATTTTTATTGATCAGCATGGCTTTATCGCGCGATGCCGCCAGCGAGAATGACCTTGCATCGCCAACGCTCTGTATCACCTTTGTAGTGCCGAATGTGCCTGTTTTTACATAGTTAATCACATGCTTCAACAGGCCTTCGCTTGGGTCGCCGAAATCTTTGGTGATGTCGTCAACGTCATTTACCCCGTTATAACCATTTCCAGGCGTCATTCCATCGTAATAATCGCCCTGGTTTGCCGAGTTGTGTGTTACGAACTCTGGGGTGAACATAATGTATTTATTAATGTCGATATCAAAGAAACCCACCGGTTTGCCATAAGTAGTTTCACCTACCAGCTGCACATCCATAACCGGGCGTAAATTATTGATGGTCAACTCACTTGCCGAAGCAGTTCCCGGGCCAACCATAAAGAATACCCTGCCTATATTTAGTGTCCCTATTTTACTGAAGTTAGGCGTATTGTAAGGATTATTTAAAGAGTAATCCTGCTCCGAAAGATTATACAGCACATTATTCTCATCCCTTCGCCACTGGTTTTTAAGCAGTGTTTCCTTTCCGGCAGTAAGCGTGCTATTGAAAACAGCGGTGTACATCAGCGTGTTGTTCTTGGCGGTTGGAACCAGCAGGTTGTCCAGATGCTCGGCGGTAGCAACATAGCCGCCGCCATTGTAACGAAGGTCTACGGCAACATCAGTTACACCTTTTGAAGCAAAATCTGCAAACACCGGATCGAGCCTGGGAGCCGCATTATCGGGAGAGGTAAAGCTGTTAAATACAATATAGCCTATTTTCTTGCCGCCGCCAACGTCAAATATCGTGTCTTTCAATACCGGGTTTACGTTATAGTTAGCCGTACTCAGGGTAACTGTAAAGCTTGTGCCATCCGTATGTTTTCCGGCAAGCTTCACTGTGCCGCTGTTAAATATGGCATTATACACGTAATTAAGGTTAGTGCCCGAGCCATCGCCATAGGTTTGTCCGCCTGATACGCCGTCGTAAGATATGTTCGTATTATCGTTCACTGCCGTGATCTGATCTCCGCGGCGCATACCCTTCAGTCCCGCAGGCGAGCCCGCGTAAACATATACAACACGGATGTCGGTTACCGTATTGTAGTTATAATCGAAACCAAAATCGCCCTTCACGCCGTTCAGAGCACCGGTTTCGGTACCATCGTCAATAAACGAATACTTAGCAGCGCCGGGGGAATATTTATAATATTCATAAGGTTTACCACTGGCGGGATTAATGGCGTATTGAGACAACGCGTCCATTTCGTCAGAAAGTGCGGTCAAAGGTGCGGGATTGGTAAACGAGCGGGGTTTAAACGTGGCGTAATCGGGCAACTGGTCAAACCACAAATAGGTTTCTTTGGCATAAAGAAAGAGCGAATCCTGGGCCAGTTGCAAAGTGGTCCCTGTTTTCGACGGACCAGTCGTGCCGCCGCCGTCAGTGCTCCCATCGCCTTTCTTGCTGCTTTTTTTGCACGATGTTATTAGTCCTGCAGTTACTATAAAAAATAAGTAAAATATTTTTTTCATATTAATGAATATAAGTGCGTTTCGTAAACAGGTAATTAAACGGAATTATACCTGTTATGTTATGGTTCTAATTTATAAAAATTCGCTCACATTCAGGTAGTCTATTCCACTGCTTTCCGCACAGAGCCTGTCAATCTCAGAATTTTCTATCATCATTATCTCGCGCCGCTGCAGGTTGTGTTCTTTTATCAGTATGTCAATTACATCAGGCTCGGGTTTCGGGGCGCTTTCCTCGGTAAAATAAACCGTTAAGTATTGCTCCAGGCCGTGCCATTCGGTGTATTTGATCTTATTCAGTTGCTGCTCCGGATTGCCGTTGGTTACTATAAAGATCTTTTTCCGGTCAATAACGATCTCCTGCAGCAAATCCAGTATATTTTGATACAGCAGCAATTTCAGCGGCAATTTAGCGGTCAGCAAAAGCTGCTTTAATTTACTGCGGTATTTCTCATCAACGTTAAGTTGTTCCTTCAAGCGGTCAAACACCAGCTCCTTTCCTTCATTAACATACGTATCAATCATCAGGTCGGTTGTCTGTTTGGCATCTATCGCCTCAACATATTCCAAGAGTCCGGCAAAAAGGTAGTAAACCTGGTAGTAATAATCCTTTTCGGGGAAAAGCACATTATCGAGCTCAAATATGAACGCCTGTTTGCGGCTGTCTATATCGGTATATTTCATTCTTCTCTACTATTCGCTGAATATTGATGATAACAAATGGCGCCACTTCTCCATTATTGCGATTTTTTTCTTCAGCGTAAATTTTTTGTAAAGATAATAACTGGCTTACCTACATTTGCTATGAACCATAAACTATAAACCATGATAACGATAAGCCCGGTTGCAAAAAAACTGCTTATTAAGCCCGGTACACAGTGGCTGTTCTATAACGCGCCCGATAACTACCTCGCCACCCTCGAGCCGCTGCCCGAAGGCACTGAGCCTCATTTTAGCCCCGGCGGCGACTTTACCGGCATACAATTATTTGTGCGCAATAGCGCCGACCTGGCAACCAATCTTAAAACGGTTATGCCCCTGTTAAAACCTGAAACCGTTTTCTGGATCTCGTACCCTAAAAAGAGCTCGGGCATTAAATCGGATCTGGAAATGATGAGCAGTTGGGATGAGGTGGGTAAATATGGCTATACCGGCGTGGCCGCCGCGGCAATAGACGAAACCTGGACAGCGCTCCGTTTCAAACCGGTAGAATTGACAAAAGCTTCCGGCTCACGCAACGAGGAGATCAAAAAGAACGACTACGCAAATTATATCGACGTAGATAACAAACAAGTAAAGCTACCGCCCGAAGTGGAAGCCGTCTTGACGCCCAACGCCGTTGCAATGGATTTTTATCAGAAATTATCCTACAGCAACAAAAAAGAATATGTGATCTGGATCCTGTCTGCCAAACAGGAAAAAACTAAACAGGAGCGTTTGGAAAAAATGGTAGAGAAACTTGCCGCAGGGAAGAAGAACCCAGCGGAGAAATAGACCTATCGATTTTAATATTCTTTAACGGTCTTACCGAACGCGCAAAAGAAATTTCATCTTGAGCTTGTCGAAGGGTGGCGCGCAATGGCCAATGCCAGGTTGCTATGCATGGCGTTCGGGCCACCCCACATGGTTCGACACAGCTCACCATGCCCCCCCTTTATATTTTATTTGATTTTTGAAGTAAACAACCCCCACCTAAGGTGGGGGCTTTATACTAACCCCTGAAAGGGGTGTTTGTCAGAATAATTTTAAATCAGTTGTGCCGTCTTCTTTCCGCTCTTCTGTTTCCTGATATTTTACATAGTTCTTTATCCGTTCT
>DATCQV010000169.1:0-5978 GCA_036569325.1 Mucilaginibacter sp.
GCGGTACCCTGTGCAATATCCTTTGCCTCGAGCGATGAAATAGCCAGCGTAGATAAAGGTACGGTAAGCAACGCCATCCCGATTGCACGGAAGATCAGGTTAATAGAAATATCAGCCGCCGGCGATCCGAGGTTTATCCTCGACATAGCCCAATTAAAATAAATAAAACAGATAAATCCTACAAATGCGATCAATGCCGCCGATACGCCCTTTTGCAATAACTTACCGCTCACCATCAGTGCGAATACCGCAATTATAGAACCCGGTAGGAGCAGTTCGCCTGATTGAGTAGGCGTGAAGCCTAACAGCCGCTGTGCCACAACCGGCGTTAAATAAATAGAGGTGTATAATCCCATTCCCGTAATAAATGTCAAAACGGCCGAGATACTGAGCGACCGGTATCGCATGATCTTCAAATTAACCAGCGGGTTTTCTATCGTTAGCTCCCATATTACAAATGAGACCAGGGAAATGGCAGCGGTTATGGTCAGGAAGGTAATATAACCGGCAGAGAACCAGTCGTCGGTTTGCCCGCGCTCCAGTACTACTTGCAGTGAACCTACTCCCGAGGCTAACAGTGCGATTCCTATCCAGTCGATCTTTTTAGCGGTCGTCCGGGTTTTCGATTCAAAAAGCAGGAAATAACACGAAACCACAGCCAGAATACCTATAGGTAAATTAATATAAAAGATCCATGGCCATGAATAATTCTCGGTAATAAAGCCGCCCAAAGTAGGGCCTATAGTTGGACCGATGAACACACCGATGCCGAACAAGGCACTGGCAGTAGCTTGCTTTTCTTTTGGGAATAACTCATACACTACCGTTGCCGATACCGAAAGCAGCGCTCCTCCGCCAAGTCCCTGCAAAAAACGGAAGGAAACCAGTTCCCAGATATTGCCCGCATTACCGCACATGAACGAACAGATAGTGAAGAGAATAATAGAGCCTATATAATAGTTACGACGGCCCAGGTTGTTGGTTAAGAAGCTCGTCATAGGGATGATGATCACGTTGGCAATGCCGTAGCAGGTGATCACCCAGGAGATATCCTCGAGTGTGGCGCCAAGGTTACCGCTCATATAGTTTAGCGCTACGTTCACTATCGAGGTATCTATCAGTTCCATAATCGCCGCTGCTATCACGGTGATGAGGAGTATTTGTCGTTTCAGAGGATTCATATTTTATACTGATTGGTATATTTTTATTGATGGGACGGGGGCTTTTATTTTTTAATTGGATATGTTTATCGTTTTTTGATTTTTATACCGATCGGTATATTTTAAAGGAAAAAAAATTATTTTTTCATTTGGTGGATAAGCGCTTCAATGGTATTAGTGATGATGTCCATATTAGCGGGATCGGCAGTTACCCTCGAGATCATTACGCCGCCTTCTATCAGGGCAATGATCGATAGCGCAGTTTGCTTTACGTTCACGTCCTCTTTAAACTCACCGGCCGCTATACCGCCGCTTATCAGGTCGGTTATGCGTTTTTCCCAGTTTATAACTGCCTTCGCTGCACGGAGTTTCAACATGGCATTGGTATCATCGGCCTCGGTTGCAGTATTCAGGATAGGGCAGCCGCCGCGGTTGGCTGTAGTGCCCCGGCTTACATTTTTATAAACTTTGGCATAAACCAGCAGCTTATCGTAATAAGTTTTCTCTTTTTCTATCAGTCCGGTAATTCGTTGGGTAATCAGGGCTACATTATGGTCAAAAGCGGCCATTGCAACTTCTTCCTTGTTCTCAAAATTGCCGTAAATGCTGCCTTTGGTAAGGCCGGTGGCATCGGTAAGGTCAGACAGCGACGTGCCGGCGTATCCTTTTTTATTAAAGATCTCGGCAGTATTTTCAATAATGAAGTTACGTGTACGCTCGGCTTTGGATATTGCCTTTTTCATGATACAAATATACCGACTGGTATTAATTTGTCAACCTGTTTTATTTTAAATTACTATTGCGTGGCAAACGCCGGAATCTTTAGGCGTTCAAATCTTCATCCATCCTCAAAATCATTATCTTAGGCGCAAACTTTCCACAATGAAAAAATCTTTGCTGTTACTCTTTTTTACCATCTTATTTTTATCATCATACGCCCAACTGGATAGTCACCTCATTTCGGTAACCGATATGACGAAGATCGTGCAGTTGGGCACAGTTTCGTTTTCGCACAATGGCAAGTGGATAATGTTCGTCAGCAAAAGCATCACGCCCGACGAATCGAATAAGAATGAATATAATTACCATACGCAGGTCTGGATAGTTCCTTCCGATGGGAGCGAAATGCCACGGGCCTTAACAGCACTAACCACCAACGGCAGCCAGCCGGTATGGTCGAAGGATGATGAGCAGATAGCGTTTGTGCATTCTGTAAAAGGGAAATCGCAGATCTTTCTCCTGTCTTTTAAGGGCGGTGAGCCTGTACAGTTAACCAATGATAAATATGGCGCATCATCGCCGGTTTGGTCGCCTGATGGGAAGAAGTTGTTGTATTCGGTCGGCTTATCCTACACCGAATTATTAAAGGATTCGGTTTTGAATCCAGCTCACGGCGTACCTGGCTGGCCGCTGGAAGCACCGGGTTACAAAGCCAACCTGCCGCAATCAAAAGCCAAACAAAATCCTGATGGCAGTCTTGATGAGATCCGCGCTTATTTAACGCAGGACGCCGCCGATCATAAAGTGAAGATATTTAACAAACTGGATTTTGAAGGCGAAGCCGAGACTGAACCGGAGTTTAGTTTCAGCCATTATTTTATCACCGATGCAAGGCCTGGTTCGAAAGCTATCCCCCTTACTTACGGCTTCCACAATTACAGCGGTGCTACTTTTACGCCCGATGGTAAGTCGGTCATTTTATACTCGGCAGCCGACAGCCTGATGAACCCCGACCGCGCCCGTGAAAATGCCATTTACAGCACTCCGGCAACCGGCGGGCCGCTTACTACGCTCATCAAAGAACCCGGCATGGATGTGGGCAACGGACAAGTGTCGCCTGATGGCAGGTACCTGGTTTATCAAATGAGCAAACCGTTTTCCATCGGTATATCGCAATTGCTGGTTTATGACTTTCAAAATCCAACCAAACGGATCAGCATTCCTGTTGACAGGATGGTTACCGGAACCTCCTGGTCGGAAGATGGTAAGTACCTGTACTTTACAGCGCAATCAAACGGCGGTGCGCCTATTTATAAGGCAGCATTGGCCGATCCCAAACCGGAAATGATCGGCACTTATGATGAGGGGCTGGCCAATCTGGATGTAAGTAAAAAACAACTGGTTTATGTTAAAACCGAAGTTGCCAGCCCGTATGAATTATATGTAAGCGATTTGAATGGGAAGGCAGAAAAGCGTTTAACCTCATTCAACGCCGATTGGCTGAAGGACAAAAAACTCAGCATCCCCGAAAAGAAATATTATACCAACAGCAAAGGTTTGAAAGTTGAGTATTGGGTGATGAAACCCACCAATTTCGATCCAAATAAAAAATACCCGGTAATGCTGCAAATTCACGGCGGCCCGACAGCCATGTGGGGGCCCGGCGAAGCAACGATGTGGCATGAGTTCCAGTATTTCTGCGGAAAAGGGTACGGCGTAGTTTATTCCAATCCGCGCGGATCCGGTGGCTATGGATTAGAATTCACCGCAGCTAATTACAAAGATTGGGGCGATGGTCCGCAGGAAGATGTGCTGGCAGCCCTCGACGGCGCATTAGCCGAGGGCTGGGGCGATCCCAAACAAACCGTAGCCACCGGCGGCTCATACGCAGGCTACTTAACCGGTTGGCTTGCCGGCCACACCAAGCGCTTTACGGCGATATCTTCCCAACGCGGCGTTTACGACCTGACTACTTTTTTCGGCGAAGCTAATGCCTGGCCGCTGGTACCGGTATATTTTGGCGGTTACCCGTGGGAGTCTGCTACAAGGGAGGTGCTTGCGAAAGAGTCGCCATTCAGTTACGTCAGCAATATTACCACTCCATACCTCATTATCCACGGCGAAACCGATCTGCGTACCGGTATCGTTCAGGGTGAGATGATGTACAAAGCTTTGAAAGTATTAAACCGCCCGGTGGAATATGTGCAGCATCCCGGCGGTACGCATGAACTGGTGAGATCGGGCAATGTACGCCAGCGGATAGACCAGATGTTAAGGATTTATGAATTTTTTGAGCGGTATATAATGCATTGACAGTAGCACATTGGTACCCCGTTCGCTTTTTCATTGCGAGGAACGAAGCAATCTCCTCGCAGAATATTACCGCCAGTGTATTGGCGCAAATGCATTGGCAACGAGATTGCTTCGTTCCTTATAGCAATGACAAAAGTTTTATAAACAAGAAGGGCTCCATTGGAGCCCTTCTTGTTTATAATTAAGTTAATAATCAACTATTTCTTAGCGTATTTAAAGTTCTTACCGATGAATTTAGCAGTATCGCCTAATTCTTCCTCGATACGCAATAACTGGTTGTATTTTGCGATCCTGTCTGAACGTGAAGCCGAACCGGTTTTAATCTGACCGCAATTCAAGGCAACTGCCAGATCGGCAATGGTTGAATCTTCAGTTTCGCCCGAACGGTGGCTCATTACCGAGGTGTAACCGCTGGTTTGTGCCAGTGATACGGCGTTGATGGTTTCAGTAAGCGAACCGATCTGGTTAACTTTTACCAGGATAGAGTTCGCAGTGCCGTTATCGATACCTTGTTGTAAGCGTTTTACGTTGGTTACAAACAGGTCGTCGCCAACCAGCTGTACTTTATCGCCGATCTTTTCGGTCAAGATCTTCCAGCCTTCCCAATCGTCTTCAGCCATACCGTCTTCGATAGAAATTACCGGATATTTTTCGGTTAACGAAGCCAGGTATTCAGCCTGTTCAGCGCTGGTGCGGATGGCGCCTTTTGCCCCTTCAAATTTGGTGTAGTCGTATTTACCGTCTTTGTAGAACTCAGAAGCAGCACAATCAAATGCCAGGCAGATTTGCTCACCTGCTTTATAACCTGCTTTTTCGATAGCTTTCAGGATGGTTTCAACGCCATCTTCGGTACCTTCGAAAGTTGGAGCGAAACCACCTTCGTCGCCTACCGCAGTTGATAAGCCGCGGTCGTGTAAAATCTTTTTCAGATTGTGGAATACTTCAGCACCCCAGCGCAGAGCTTCCGAGAATGAAGAGGCGCCAACCGGCATGATCATAAATTCCTGGAACGCGATAGGCGCGTCAGAGTGCGAACCGCCGTTCACAATGTTCATCATCGGGATAGGAAGCGTGTTGGCATTCACCCCGCCGATGTAGCGGTATAACGGCTGACGGCTTTCCTGCGCAGCAGCCTTAGCAACTGCCAGCGACACACCTAAAATAGCGTTAGCGCCCAGTTTGCCTTTATTTTCGGTACCGTCAAGGTCGATCATTAATTTATCAATGGCGTTTTGTTCGAAAACGTCGATGCCTTGCAGTTCTTTGGCAATAATATCGTTCACGTTGGCAACGGCTTTTAGTACGCCTTTGCCCATATATACAGATTTATCGTTATCGCGAAGTTCAACGGCCTCGTGAGCGCCGGTAGAAGCGCCGGATGGTACGGCAGCACGGCCCAGGGCGCCGTTCTCGGTTAACACATCAACCTCAATGGTTGGATTACCACGCGAATCAAGGATCTGGCGGGCATGCACATCAATTATTAAGCTCATTTTGTATAATTTAGTTTGAAAGATGTAAGTGTATTTACTACACTAAGACATATATTATCTCCAAATATACACTTTCCGGTAAAAACCGAAAAAATAACTTGAATATTAACAATGGCTTAATATTGAGAAGGGCGTACCTCGTATTATTATTCCGGCGCGTCATTTCGAGTAACCACCTGGGGCAGCCCCGGAAAAAATCGTAAAGACGTTTGTGGCTAATCGGAGAACAAAGTAGTAATGTTGCAAAAACAAGGCAAGCTACAAAACCCGTACAACTCTTGGGGCCGACCAG
>DATCQV010000170.1:0-28074 GCA_036569325.1 Mucilaginibacter sp.
GATGCCGGCTATAACATTGCCCGCCGCACCGTAGCCAAATACCGCGAACAGATGAATATTCCTGTAGCGAGGCTGAGGAAAGAACTGTGATAATTCAAAAGTAAAAAGTCAAAATTCAAAAGGCCTGTGTAATTGTCATGCAGGCCTTTTTCGTTTTCGAAGCTCCTGGTTTTTGACTTTTTACTTTTGAATTTTGACTTTAAAATTTTGACTTTTAAAAAGTGTGCTGCGGGCAGGTAACCTTATACCTGTTATTCAACAACAAGCCTATCACAATTTCGTGAGTCCCGTTGCTTACTGTGTTAAGGGCTGATGTGGTGATATCGTATGAGTAACCCACGTTGATGAATGAGCTGATGTTTACCCCTGCCAGTACGCCGAACGAATCTTTGTGACGATATGAGCCACCGAACCAGAATTTATCGCTGAAAGAGAATTTACCGTTAATATCGTAAGTTATCGGGGTTGGATTGATCACCTTTAACAAGATCGATGGCAGGAATGTGATTTCGTCTGTCATGAAGATCTTTACACCTGCAGTGGCAAAGTACTGCGGAACAGTTTTGCTTTGATTATAGCTGTTATTGGTGCTGAAGTAAAGATTTTGAGGAATTAACTGCTGTACTGAAGCGCCAAAGTAATAGTTTGAAGAATACAACCAAACGCCTACGCTCAGATCGGGTTTCCACTGGCTGTTGTTACCGTTGCTGATGGCCGGGTCGAGCGGATTTTCAAGCGTTATAAGTGAAGTATTTAAGCTGATATGGTTCAACCCAGCCGATACGCCTGCCGCCAGGTTTAAATTGGCTGCCAGGCCCAGATGATAGGCATAAGAGGCGGCAATAGTAGTTTGATTGATAGGTCCCGCCTGGTCGCTTATAATTTGTGCGCCGATGCCGTGATGCGGCTCTGCCGCCATGTAATTTTGTGTGTAAAGCCTGCTTGATGGGTTAATGCCTCCGGTGGCCGGGAATGCAGTAGCGTCGCCCTCAAGGAAATTGCGGCCGAGCGGTGCGTTTATGGTTAAATAACTGGTTACCGGTGCGCCCTGCAGGCCTGTCCACTGGCTGCGGTAGCCCGCCTTTACATCGGTATAGTTTTCAATACCCGCTACCGCCGGATTCAGCAGGTAATTATTAAAAACGTATTGTGTGTACTGAGGCTTTTGCTGCGCCGATACCAATTGTAAGCCTGAAACTAAAACCAACAATAAGTATAAAAGTCTTTTCATCAAATATTTTGACTTGTGTACGGTTTCCTGGTTCGGGGAAACGTATTTAAGTTAATGTTATTGCTATAATCAACAGACGATACGCTGTGCTATAAAATTATAAAACAGCACATTGAGCATACGAATATACTTTTTTATCGGTATCGGTTGTATATTTTATTTGATTAAGAATTAAGTTATCAGGCAAAATTTAACATTGATGACATCCAAATTTATTATGAAGACGCATTATGATGTTATACGCAATAAAGACTATACCTATTGCGGCTAAAAAGCGTTGCCTCACGGCAGGACATTTTGCATTTGTTTCTTAGAAAAACTTATCAGGATTTGGCACCAGGTTTAAGAACCGCTCAAAGTTTTCGGTGTAATGTGACTGATCGAGTTTATAATAAAACGCGCCCTTCTTTGATGAAAACTTGTCCTTTTCGGCCAGTTTTACCAGCAAACCTGTTGATAATAATTTACGGCTGAAGTTACGGTCGTCGAATTTGGTATTATAAACGCCCTCGTAAAGCGCCTGCAACTGCGGGATGGTAAATTTCTCGGGCAGCAATTGGAATAAAATAGGGTGAAGGGCGGCTTTGTAGCGCAATTGGCGTTTGGCCAGCTTCACCATCTCGGCATGATCGAAGATCAGGTCGGGCATTTCGTCGAGCAGGAACCATTCAGCATGGTATTCGTCGCTGATCTGCTGTTCGTATTGGTGAATATCTATCAGCGCGAAATAGGCGACGGATAAGGTACGCTCAACCGGGTCGCGGTCAGGCTTGCCGAATACATGAAATTGCTCCATGTACACATTTTTCAAACCGGTACGGAGTTCCAGTACGCGGTTAGCAGCGTCCTCGGGCGATTCGGAGGGCTGAATAAACCCTCCCATCAAACTCCATTTATTTTTTTCAGGCTCAATGTTACGCTGAACAAGCAGCAATTTCAAATTCCATCCGTCAAACCCGAATATTATACAATCTGTTGCAACTAAAATTCGTTTCTGACCTGTATATCTCTGCATAATTGGTTTAAAGTTTATTTACAAGTGTAATGAAAAAAGTCGGAAAAGAAGAAGTCAGTAAGTCCGAAAGTCAGTAAAGTCCGAAAGAAACAATTCAGCACTTATTTCTTCTTTCGGTCTTTACTGACTTTCGGACCTTACTTACTTTCCCGACTCCAAATCAACTCACTCTCTTCTTTTCCAATAACATGTCCAATGCATGGTCAAACGATCCTGCGCGGATCACTTCGCCGGAGTTTACGAAGAATATTTCATCTGCGTTTTCAATCGTATTTAACCGGTGGGCTATGATAACGCGGGTGGTGGTTTCGGGGAGCTTGTTTAAAATATCGCTCAGCAGTTTTTCGGTGATGGTATCTATGTTGGCGGTTGCTTCGTCGAGGATCAGCAGTTCAGGGTTACGCAACACAGCTCGCATAAAGGCGATCAATTGTTTTTGACCGAGGCTAATGCTGTCGCCGCCCGACAATACTTTGGTATCCAGCCCGCTTTCAAAAATAGCCAGTAAGGTACCCAGGTTAGCGTCGCGGATCACCTGCTCCAATTGCTCGTTGGTATGGTTCAGATAAAGTTCATTGCCATATAAAATATTTTCGCGCACGGTGCCGGTAAACAGGAAAGGTTCCTGCAAAATAAACCCGATCTTTTTGGTTCGTTCTTCGGCGCTGTAACCACGGATATCCCTGCCATCCAGCAATACTGTTCCTTTACTTGGGTCGTACAAACGGGCAACCAGCGATGCCGTGGTAGTTTTGCCGCCGCCGGTTGGACCAACCAGTGCATACGTTTTTCCTTTTTCCAGCTTAAAGCTAATGTTGTGCAGTATCTCCTTACCCTCATCATAACAAAAGTGCACGTTGCGGAATTCAAGTAAGGAAGGATTTTCCTCTGCCGCGGTCATGGGCACTGTCACTAAATCGGTATCAAGGTTTAAGATCTGGCTGATCCTGTCCCATCCGGCCATGGCCAACTGGAAGTTAGTCCACAAGGCGGCCAACTGGCGCAGCGGGTTGTAAAAGTTGTTGGCATACGAGAAAAAACTCACCGCCAGTAAACCTATCCCCAGCTGGCCTACCGACACCAAATAAATACCATAAGCCAATACGATCAGTTGCGCAAAGCTGGACAACAAACCATAAACCGGAACATAAGAGTTATTGGCAATACCAGCGCCGATAGCAGTTTTATAGTTTTCCTGGTTGGCTTCGTCGAAACGTTTGCGGAAATAATCGCGGCGGTTAAAGGCGATGATCACGCGGAAATTGTTCAAACTTTCCTGGATCTCGGCACTCATTCCACCCACGCTTTTCAGGTTTTTAGAGTTCTTTTTCTTAACCCAGGTCGACGTTGCCATGGTAAACAACAATATGATAACCGCCGGGGCCAGGGTTGCCGAACCCAACTTGATGTTGATGGCCAGCAGGAAAACGCCCGCACCCGTCATAATGGCGATGCTGCCGATGAACTGCACCAACGATTGTGAGAAAAACTGGTTCAGCTTATCGGTATCGTTGTTCACACGTGAGATCAGGTCGCCGGCTTTATTCTGGTTGAAAAAGCCGACCGGCAGCAGCTGTAGTTTATTAAATATGGCGTTGCGCAGCGTGTACAACATGCGCTGCCCTACCCCGCCCATCAGCATTGTTTGTACGTAGCTCGATACCAGCGATACCAGGTACAGGCAAAACAATATGGCGCAATTAACCAGCACGCCGTGATAGTTTTTGTGCGCTACAACTATATAATCATCAATGGTGTTACCAATAACCAGCGGACCAACCAGGTTAATGGAAGAGGTGATAAGGATGGTACCCAGCGCCAGCCAAAGGTTCCGTCTTTCGTGCGATATAAGCTGTAGCAAACTTTTAAGTGACGACCAGGTTGACGTTTTGGGCGCCTTTGCCTGAAGATCATTTAGATTGTAGTTCATAATTGCTGGTGCTTTGTTGCGAGTTAAATATCTGTATGTATTCGGGGCTGGTTTTCATCAGGTCGTCGTGCTTGCCCGACGCAATGATCTCACCCTCCATCAATAAAATGATCTGGTCGTAATGTTCAACCGACGCTATTTTCTGCGTAACAGATATCAGCGTTAAACCAGGATAGTTTTTCTGAATATTGGCCAGGATGTTCTTTTCGGTGCTGTTATCAACGCGGGCTGTAAAATCGTCGAGCAATAAAATTTTCGGATCGATAGCCAGCGCACGGGCCAGCATGATGCGCTGTTTTTGCCCGCCTGAAAGACTGGAGCCGCGTTCAGAAACTACAGTGCTCAATTTATCGGGCAGGCTTTCAATAAAATCGTGCAGTTCGGCGGTATTGATGGCTTTTTGTAACGATTCATCGGTAACGGTATCGCTGAAGGCAATGTTCTCGCGGATGCTCATGTTAAAGATGATGCTGTCCTGGAAAACAAATCCCACCTGCCTGTGAAATGCTTCGCTGTTGTATTCCTCTATGCTTTTACCGTCAAACAAAATAGTGCCGTTTTGAGGCTTGATCAATCCTGTCAGCAAGTAAAGCAACTGGGTTTTACCGGCAGCAGTGGGGCCGATGATGGCTATTTTGGAACCTGCCTTTACATCTATCGAAACACCTTTCAGCGCGGGCTTTTGACCATACGATAAGGATATACCGGCGAGTTGGATATTGCCTGCCAGGTCATTGGTTAAAACACCGGTTTCGGTATTATCAGGTGCATTCAAAACTGCATTGATACGTTGGTAAGAGGCCGTTGCGGCAGCTATCAGGTTACTCATAAACCCGATAAGGATAATGGGAAAGATCAGCTGCGCAAGGTAAAGATTGAACGCCGCAAAATCGCCCAGCGTCATGGTGCCATTAATAACATACTTTCCGCCTAAAGCTAAAATTGCCAGCAGGGCCATATTAGCCGAAAACTGGATAACGGGGATAAGCCCCGCAAACAGGCGCAAAATTGAAAGACCAAAATCCTTTGCCTTTGTATTGGCACGCAAAAATTTATCGAACTCCAACTGTTGCGAATTAATTACGCGGATGAGCGCCGCACCCAGGATACTTTCGTTGATCACCTTATTCAGCCAGTCTATCACCTCACGGCTTTGCATAAACAGCGCGCGCACCTTTTTCAGCACGTAAAAGAAGGTACCACCGATGATGGGGATGATGGCAATTACGCACAACGCCAAACGCCAGTCGATGGTCATCAATAACACACTTGCGCCTACAATAATAAATACCGATGAAATGATAGAAACCAGCGCCTGCGACACGAACAATTTGATGGAATCGACATCGGCAGTCAAATTGGTTAATAGTTTTGACGGATTTACGTCCTCCACAAAAGCATAGCTCTGCCTCGAAATCTTATCTGAGAGCCGGGTGCGGAGATCGCGGGCCACCCTTTCAGAAGTATAGGTTTGGAGGATACTCTGCAAAAATGCGCAGATGAAAACAAACACTACCGCCGCAGAAAATTTGACAATTACGGGTACGGTATCAAAATGCTGACGGCTGATAAAGCTCTTTATAAAATCGTTCGTGCCGTTCTGGATGATCTTCGGCAACCAAAGATTCACGCTGTTAGCAAACAGCGCAAACATGATCAACAGGAAAACCAGGCCCGAATAAGGCTTCAGCAAACTGAAAACACCGGGCTGTTTGGATTTATCTTTAGGTTTATCTTCAGGCATATAGTTGGGGTTTTATATCCACGGCAACAAAGGTAAAAATAACAATGTATTGCCATTTACCTTGTTGACGATTGAAGGAAGAAAAGATTTTGCCCGAACGATAAAAAACTCGCTCCGGATCGACTATTTCAACGTATGCGTTAAATTGAAAATGGCATAAAGGTGGTGAGCCTCATGCAGCAGGAAAAACTCCGTCCACTCCATGATGTTCATTTTACCATATTTCGGATGCGTACCTGTACGGTCGAGTTTATCGGGCGGGAGTTTGGTGATCAGGTTATAAATGATCTCGCGGTCGGTATTGATCTTCTTTAACAGTTCGTAAGTGGTAAACGCGCAATAGATCTCGAAACCATCGTCCTGCTCAGCATCGTATCGTTCAAATTCAGGGTTATCCATCATCAGTACCTTGCGGATCCGGTCGATAAAAACGGGCTGATATTTGGCAAGGTGAGCGATCTGTTCGTGGATGCTCCATTTGCCTTTTATATGGTGCTGCTGTATCTGCCTGTCATTAAGTTTTATAATGATGGAAGTGATCGTCCGGTGCTGGTCTTTTAAACGGTGTGTTAAGGAAGACTGAATCATATTTCCCTTTAACGGAATTTCTTCCGGATGGTTGGCTGCCTACAAAATTATTACAAACAACTGTTACTGCAAAGCCCGAAAACTTCGATATTTATCCGCAAATCCTATCCAAATGACACTAAATTTCAACCCGACCGACAATTATATTTTAGAAGATGACCGTGTTTTGCTGCGTCCTCTCGCTGCATCAGACTATGAGCACCTGCTGCCCTACGCACTGAACGAGCCTACCACCTGGGTCTACTCGCACCGCAGTGCAAAAGGCGAAGATGGCATGCGTCAGTATATCGACGACGCCATTGCCAATAAGGCAGCGGGCAAGGAATATCCTTTTATAGTTTTTGATAAGCAAACGCAAAGCTACGCCGGCAGCACCCGCTTTTATGACATATTGCCCTCCTATCAAACCGTACAGCTGGGCTACACCTGGTATGGCGAAAAATTCAGGGGAACGGGGTTGAACAAGCACTGCAAATTCCTGTTGCTGCAATTCGCTTTTGAAACATTGAACGCCGTAAGGGTTGAATTCAGGGCCGACGCACGGAATGAACGCAGCATTGCCGCTATGAAAAGCATTGGCTGTGTGGCCGAAGGTATATTGAGGAACAACATGCCTTTGCAGGATGGCGGCCGCCGCGATTCGATCATCCTTAGTATTTTAAAAGAGGAATGGGAGGCCACAGTTAAACAGTCGCTTAAAAATAAACTCACGGTTTAATTTACTTACCCGGTTTTAGCTTTTGGGGAAATAAATGCACAAAAGGCGCCTGTTGTAGAATGGCGGAAGTCGTCGTTTATCTGTAAAACCTTTTATTCAGGCATAACACATGGCAAATTACGCTGCAATTTGCATGGCATCAATATTGTTTAGCTATTAAGCAACGTTATGAAGAAACTTTACTTATCACTTATCGCTGCGCTGATGCTGTTGGGGAATAACACGTTTGCGCAGGCGTCAAAAAAAGCTGCCACAGGCGGCGAAGATGGCGATATAAGCACAGTTTTGACGGCCCACAGCAAAGATGCCATATTTGATAATGTTGCCAGCTACACCTTTGAGGTGACCAACGCCTCTGCTACTCCTCAATCGGGGAAAATATCCTACGAGATCACCGATCAGTTCAACAAGCGCCTTCGTTCTGATTCCATACAGGTAAATATTGCGCAGAACAGCGCCCGCAGCTTTGATTTCACCATGCCGCAAATGAAAAGCGGTTTTTATAAGGTGAACTTCATGATCAACACTACTGATTATGATGATACCACGCGCCGCGTGTTCGGCATCAAGCCCGAAGAGATCAGATCAAACCACGAAAAACCGGAAGATTTCGACAAGTTTTGGGCAGATTCCAAAGCGCAATTGGCTAAAATAAAACCGGAGTACAAGATCACCGAAAAACCGAATCTCGCAAAAGATCACCGTAAGGTATTTTTGGTAGAGATGAAGTCGTGGGGACGTAAAACCATTTATTTATGGCTGACCGAACCCGACCATCACCAGAAACACCAAACCTTCCCTGTGCTGCTGATGCTGCCCGGATACCAGGCAACCAATATCCCGCTGTTAGGTAAGGATTACGATATGGCTTTCATCGGCCTCGATCCCCGCGGACAGGGCCTGAGTAAAAAAGACCTGGATATGCGCCGCGAAGATTACATTGTAGCGGGCCTGCAGGATAAGGACAAATACATCATGCGCGGCATCATTATGGACTGCCTCCGCGCAATGGATTTTATCTGCTCGCGTCCTGAACTGAGTAAAGACCGTATTGCAGTTACCGGCGGCAGCATGGGCGGATATCTGTCTATCGCTACGGCGGCGCTGGATAAACGCGTAACCATTTGTGCACCGCAAAACCCGTTTTTAAGCGATATATATAATATGGACCACGGCGCAGTTGAATGGCCCATCAACTACATGAAAAAATACACCACGGTTATCCCCGACCTTACCTTTGATAAGGTGCTGAACAACCTGCAGTATTACGATACCAAAAATTTTGCAACATCGATCAATTGCCCGGTTGTGATGGGTATCGGCCTGCTGGATCCTTTTGTACCCCCAAATAACTCCTACGCTGTTTTCAATAACATTAAATCGAAAAAGAAGCTGTTCGTTTTCAAGGACCTCGGCCATGAGGTAGGTGATAAATATTATCGCTATGAAACCCTGTTTACCAGAGATTATTTCGGGCTGTTCTAAGAATCGTTGTAAGGTTTAGAAAGTTGAAATGTTCTAAGGCTATACACCCGCCACATTTTGACTTTTTAATTTTTAATTTTGACTTCCCCTGTCATAGAAATGCAACTTACAGTTGTTGATATTAATTTCGGAGCCGATATCCGTAACAAACCTATCTTTTAGCTATCTATGCAATAAAAAGGCTGATAGTGGAAAATATTCTTCATATTTCAAATCTTACCAAAACCTACCAGAGTGCCGGGCGTACGCTCACCGTGCTTGATGATATTAACTTTTCGATAACTGAGGGTTCTACCAATGCTATTGTGGGTCCATCCGGCAGCGGCAAAACCACGCTGCTGGGCTTGTGCGCGGGTCTCGACAGGGCAAGCGCGGGCAAAGTAGAGTTAAACAATATTAACCTTGGCGGTTTATCGGAAGATCAGCTGGCACAGGTTCGTAACCAGTATGTCGGCTTTATATTTCAGAATTTCCAGTTGCTGCCTACACTTACTGCGCTCGAAAATGTGATGGTTCCACTGGAGCTGAGGGGCGAAAAAAATATCCGCAGCCGCGCAACAGACCTATTGGATAAGGTTGGCCTGGCCGACCGCGGGCATCACTACCCTACCCAATTATCTGGCGGCGAGCAGCAACGCGTATCACTGGCAAGGGCCTTTTCCAACGCGCCTCGCATTTTGTTTGCCGATGAGCCCACCGGTAACCTCGACGCCGAGACCAGCGAAAAAGTTGTAAAACTGCTTTTCGACCTGAATCGCGAGGCCGGTACCACGCTGGTTGTAGTAACTCATGATATGGAGCTGGCTGCCAAAACGCAGCGCATTTTGCGCATTAAGGGCGGTCACCTGATCTCCGATGAGTTAACAGGGAAATAGAGAGTCAAGAAATCAAGAGACAAAAATCAAGACTCGACAGTGATGGAAGAAAACGTATTAATTACCAAAAGAAAAACAAACGTAGCATGGCTGTTCCGCATGGCCCTGCGCGACAGCCGGAAGAACCGTTCACGGCTGTTCCTTTTTATATCGGCCATTATATTCGGGATAGCGGCTTTGGTAGCTATTTACTCGTTCCGGTATAATCTTCAAAAAGATATCGACAACCAGGCTGCAACACTGGTTGGCGCCGACATTGTGATATCAAGTAATAAACCGGCCGATAGCACTATTAAACCGTTGTTGAGCACACTGGCCGACAAACGGTCGGAAGAGCGCAGTTTCGTGTCGATGGTGCTTTTCCCTAAAACGCAGGGAACACGGTTGGTACAGGTACGAGCTCTGAAAGGTGCTTTCCCTTATTACGGTGAACTGGAAACAGAGCCCGTGCAGGCAGGCCGCTCGTTCCGAAACGGGAAAATGGCACTGGTTGATAAAACACTGGCGCTTCAGTTCAACGTACATGTAAACGACTCCGTAAAGGTTGGCGAAACCAGTTTTTTAATCGCGGGCATTTTAGATAAGGCGCCGGGACAAACCGGGGTGTCTTCGAGCGTTGCGCCGGTGGTTTACATCCCGATGCAATACCTTGAACAAACCGGTTTGCTGCAAAAAGGCAGCCGCATCTTCTATAGTTTTTATTACAAGTACGACCATCCCACAGATATCGACAAGGTGCTGAAATCCATCGGCCCGAAACTGGACAAGGCCGATCTGAACGTAGATACCGTGGCATCCCGCAAGGAAAACACCGGCCGTTCCTTCGGCGATCTGACCCGTTTCCTGTCGCTGGTGGGCTTTATTGCGTTGCTGCTGGGTTGTGTAGGCGTTGCCAGCGCAATTCATATTTACATCCGCGAAAAAATTGCGTCGATAGCCATTATGCGTTGCCTGGGTATTAAGGCGCGCGAGGCTTTTTTGATCTACCTGATCCAGATCATAGGGATAGGCATTTTAGGGTCGGTAGCAGGGTCGTTATTGGGTACGCTGGTTCAACAGCTTTTACCAGCGGTGATTAAAGATTTCCTGCCCATTACCATGTCGACCGATATTTCGTGGATAGCCATAGGTCAGGGCATTTTGCTCGGAATCATTATTTCGGTGCTATTTGCCTTGTTGCCACTTATTTCCATCCGCAATATTTCGCCACTAAACACCCTCCGCATCAATTATGATGAAGTGAATTTACTGCGCGATCCTTTACGCTGGCTGGTTTATTCGCTTATCGTCCTGTTTATCATCACCTTCACTTACTTTCAGCTCGGCAGCTGGATGGCCAGCATATTTTTCACCATCGGCATTCTCATTGCGTTTCTCATTTTAACGGTAACGGGTTGGCTGCTCATGAAACTGATGCGGGCGTTTATCAAAAGTACGTGGGGATATTTATTCAGGCAGGGTTTTGCCAACCTGTACCGGCCCAATAATCAAACGATCATATTAATTGTTTCCATTGGATTAAGCACCACGTTTATCTGCACGCTATTTTTTATCCAGAGCATTTTAATGGGGCAGGTTAATCTGTCATCAAGCAGCAATCAATCGAACATGATCTTGTTCGATATCCAAACCAGTCAGCAAAAAGCTATTGCCGACCTTACCCGCAAGCAGCATTTGCCGGTTTTGCAGGAGGTGCCGATAGTTGCCGTGCGCATTGAAAAGATAAACGGCAAAACCGAAGCCGATGTAAAGAAAGACACCGCCAGCCGCGTAGATCCACGGGCTTATGCCTGGGAATACCGCGTTACCTACCGCGATTCGCTCAGCGCTACCGAAAAGGTAATTCACGGCGACTGGACAGGAAAAGCCGCGCCCGGTAAAGACATCCCCATTTCTGTAGAGGAAAATTTCACCAAACGCACCCATGTAAAGATAGGTGATCATATCACCTTCAACGTTCAGGGCGTGCCGATGGAAACCGTTGTGGGCAGCGTAAGGCAGGTTAACTGGAATAAGATACAGACCAACTTTCAGATCGTTTTCCCAAAAGGTGTTCTGGAAGATGCGCCGCAGTTCAGGGTGCTGCTTACCCATGTGCCGTCGGCAAAAGTATCAGCATCCTTTCAGCGTGTGGTAGTACAAAACTTCCCGAATGTTTCCGTTATCGACCTTGGCCTTGTCCTGAACGTTTTGGATGAATTGCTTAGTAAGATCGGTTACGTCATCCGTTTCATGAGCGCATTCAGTATCATTACGGGTATCGTGGTGTTGATCGCCTCCGTGCGCATCAGCAAATACCAGCGCATCCAGGAAAGCGTGCTGCTGCGAACACTCGGCGCCAGTCGCAAACAAATATTCGCCATAACCGCGCTGGAATATTTATTTTTAGGCGTACTCTCGGCCCTTACGGGAATAATTATTGCGGTACTCGGCACATGGTTGCTGGCCAAATTCAGTTTCGAAGTGCCGTTTACCATCAGTTTGGTACCTGTTGTGGCATTGTTCTTCGTCATCTCCCTACTTACGGTAGTCATTGGGTTACTGAATAGCCGGGGCGTATTGAACCGACCGCCGCTGGAGGTGTTGAGAGGAAATTAGTTTATTGGTTCACTGGTTCATTAGTTAATTGGTGGCTTGGCGCGTGAATAATTTAAAGGATTTAAAATGCATAAATTGAAGATAATTGGGTTGATGTACGCCGTACTGCTTTTTGCGGCATGCGGTGATAAAAGGCAGGCTAAAAGCGACGCGACTGCCGAAACAGCTGCAAAACCTGATTCAGCATCTACTGAAAAAACCGTTTTATTTTTTGGCGACAGCTTAACCGCAGGTTATGGTCTCGATGATCCGTCGCAGGCATTTCCGGGTGTAGTACAGGTTAAAATAAATGAAGCCAAGTTGCCGTACAAGGTGATTAACGCAGGTGTAAGCGGCGAAACCACAGCAGGCGGCAAGGCCCGTATAGGCTGGATTTTAAAGCAAAAAGTCGATGTGTTTGTGCTGGAACTCGGCGGAAACGACGGCTTACGAGGCATCCCCGTAACAGAAACCACCCAAAATCTGCAGGCTATTGTTGATGCAGTAAAAGCCAGATATCCAAAGGCAAAATTGGTATTATTAGGCATGATGGTACCGCCCAACATGGGTCCCGATTATGCAAATAGCTTTAAAAACGTTTTCCCAACCATCGCCACAAAAAATAACATGACATTTATGCCATTCTTGCTGAAAGATGTTGGCGGCGTAGCGAAACTGAATCAGAAAGACGGCATTCACCCTACTGCCGAAGGTGCAAAGATCGTGGGCAACAACGTTTGGGCAGTGCTGAAACCGATATTGTAACGGCTTATCTAATCATTCAACTATAAAACCTTTGAAAAAGTCATTTTTTTGCTTTCGCTCACAGAATGACATGAACTTTTTCTGATTTTACGAGCACCTCATTCCCGCCCCGCACCAATGAACTAATGAACCATTGAACAAATAAGCTAAACTATTCACACTGAATAAACCCGGTGTTCACCGTATCTATGAACCTGCCGTATCTTCTGAAAACACCGATAGCTCCGCTATCGTCATTGGCGCTGATACACCCTTCTATAGTGGTCAAACGACCATTCTCATTCTTTTCTACGAGACCTGCATGACCATACCCGCCACCGGTGGAAATAATAAAAACCTGTCCCGGTAAAATAAGCGCCGTGTTTACCCGGGCGTCATGGGCGGTCAATATTTTGCCTTTGGCTTTTAGCCAGCCCTGTATAACGTCGCCTGTTTTGTAAAGAGGGTTCGGAATTTCGAGATTGATACAAGCCTGGCTAAAGCACCAGTAAACAAACCCCATCGACCAGCGCTGTCCGGCTGCTATTCCTGCGGCTTCCTGGTATTTGTTAATTGCCGGACCATCGTTACTTCCCACCGGAAATTCTGTAATGCCGATCTGTGACCGCGCCACATCCAATACCGTTTTTAACAAATTATTGGGTGCCTTGGTAATAGACGTAACATTGCCGGCACCGAAGAGGGCGCTCCACGTTATAGGACCAACTATGCCGTCGGCATCGAGAGGGAAACCGTTAATGTCGGTAAAACGGGTCTGGAAAAGCATAATGGCCTGGCAGGTCTCGCTGCTGAAGTCGCCGTCTACCTCCACCGGGCCGCAGCCCTTTTTATTTAATTCTATTTGGATCGCTTTTATAATTGCGCTGTCAAAGTCCTGCTGTTTAATCGTATGACCGGGGTAATTCATAGTTATAACACAAAGGTTAGGTTTAAAATTTCTAACACATTAACTGAAAATTCAGCCTGTTATTATATAATACGCATCAATAATAAAAAAGTGACAATAGGCTTAAATTATAGTGTACACGCATACGCTTAATTAGACTTGCTCTATATAAACAACAAGTTATGCCGGATTGCCGCGGTTGATTATTTTCGCGAAAAATATCAGAACTTTATGTCAAAAACCAAACTTACTATAAACAGCAACGGCTCGGTGAAGATCGACGGCGATTTCGAAATTGTGGACATGCAGGGCAACGAATATGGCCTGCAGGGACGCACCATCGTATCTATCTGCCGCTGCGGACTTTCGGCCAATAAACCATTTTGCGATGGTTCGCATAAAGGCCATTTCGAGCATAACGCGGTAGCTTTTGATCTGCCACCTAAGAAGGTTTAATCGGTAACTGACCGCCAGAAAGCTTACGAAGTTTTAAACGGCGAAGCCCTCAATAAGGCCTCTAACAACAATTAACACCGAATTAAACTAAGTTTGATTTGGGTCTTCAGCGCATCGGTGAAATCATAAAAAATCATTGAATCTATGACAACACACATCAACGGCATCGATCTCTATTACGAAGTACACGGCGATGGCGATGCCATCCTGCTGGTACATGGCCACCCTTTTGATCATACCATGTGGAACCCGCAAATTGAAGCATTTTCAAAGCAATATCAAGTTATTGCGCCTGATTTAAGAGGATACGGCAAAACCGCCGTTGCCCCGGCCCGCTTTGAAGACTATGCTACCGATATGCTGCTCTTAATGGATATGCTCGGCATCGAAAACTTCCATGTTGCAGGTTTATCGCAGGGCGGACAATTCATTATGGAGATTTATCGCCAGGCGCCTGCAAGGGTGAAGAGTCTGATCCTCGCCGACACCTTTGCCGGTCTGGATACGCCCGAGGCCAAACAGATCCGCTATAACGGCGCCGATAAAATGGAAGCGGAAGGCATGGACAGTTACGCCAACGAGTCTATTTATAAAATGATCCGCCGCGAGCACGTGGATACCATGCCCGAAGTTGCCGCTCATGTGATGAGGATGATGAAGGCTACCGTACCGCTTGGCGCCGCCACAGCCATGCGCGCCCGCTGTGAGCGGATAGATTACCTGAATGTGGTGCTGCCAACCATCACCTGCCCCACATTAATCGCAGTTGGCCGGCAGGATGAGTTCACCCCTGTTGCCAAAGCGGAGGAAATGCGCCGCGCTATTAAGGGCAGTAAATTAGTGGTTATTGAAGATGCCGGCCACATGCCGAACTTAGAGCATCCCGAAGAATTCAACCAGATCGTATTGGATTTTTTAAAGGAGATTGGCAATTAGCGCTTAATATTTCTATCCAACTACAGAATAACAAAAGCTAAATTCCAAAAGAGGGGTGTCATGCTGAGGTACAAGCCTGCACTGAGGCTTTCGAAGTGAAGCATGAGCGCGAGGGCCTGTACGCCATGCTTAGCGCGCGGGCATTGGCCTTTGCGCACGTCGCCCTTCGACAAGCTCAGGATGACACCCATCACACGTTTAATATGACTTGTCATGGGTAGGTACAAGCCTGCACTGAGGCTCTCGAAGTGAAGCATGGGCGCGGGGCTTGTACGCCATGCTTAGCGCGCGGACATTGGCCATTGCGCACGTCGCCCTTCACAAGCTCAGGATGACATCCACCTGCACGTTCAATTTAACTTGTCATCATGGGTAGGTACAAGCTTGCACTGAGGTCCTCGAAGTGAAGCACGAGCGCAGGGGCCCGGACGCCATGTTAAACCCGTGCGGATCGACTATCGCTCATCCTCAAAAAGTAGAATTTCCATCTACAATTCTACCTTTTTCATTTTTGGCGAAAGGAAATGCATCAGCACCCAGGCCAGCAGATAGGCAAATCCGCACACAAAAAAGATGATGTTATAGCCTACTACAATATGCCCGGCCTTTTTATAGGTATCCAGTACATACCCGATAAACTGCGGGAAAAAGATGCCGCCAACAGCCCCCGCCATGCCGCCGATGCCCACTACAGAGCTTACCGCCTTTTTGGGGAACATATCCGATGCAGTAGTGAATATCGTAGCGCTCCAGGCCTGGTGTGCTGCCGCCGCGAGTCCTATCAGCGCAACGGCTTGCCATATATTAGTGGCATACTTCGCCGAAATGATAGGCAGCACGCAAATGGCAAAAATGAACATCGCGGTTTTACGTGCCCTGAACGCAGGCCATCCTTTTTTGATGAGCCAGGATGAAAGGTATCCTCCGCCTATACTACCAACGGTAGTAGCGGTATAAACAATTACCAGCGGAAGGCTCGGCTTTTTCAGGTCGATATTAAAGGTACTTGAAAAGTACGTAGGCAACCAGAACAGGAAGAAATACCAGATCGGGTCGGTTAAGAGTTTACCTACTACAAAGGTCCATGTTTGGCGAATGCCAAGCAGTTTCGTCCAATGTACTTTGCCGGTCTCGTGGGTTTCAACAACAACCTCGTCGGTATCGCTGTTGATGAATTCCAGTTCGGCGGCGGTCAGTTTTTTATGTTTCGTTGGAATCTCGTAGAATATCAGCCAAAACACCAGCCATATAAAACCTATGGCGCCGGTAATTAAAAACGCCATTTGCCAGCCGTAAATACCCAGGATCCACGGTACGATTACCGGCGCTACCACTGCCCCGATATTGGCACCCGAATTAAAGATCCCCGTCGCAAAGGCCCGTTCCTTTTTTGGAAACCATTCCGCAACAGCTTTGATAGCCGCCGGGAAGTTTCCCGATTCGCCCAACCCCAAAGCCACACGCACCGCCCCAAAGCCAAAAGTACTCCTCACCAACGCATGCGCCATTGCCGAAACACTCCATACGATGATCGATATGGTGTAACCCAGCTTGGTACCTATTTTATCAATATAATTTCCGAAAATTAAAAGTCCCGCCGCATAGGCTGCCGTGAAGGCCGTAACGATATTACCGTAGTCCTTTTCCGACCAGTGCAGATCTTTCGACAAGGCATCCTTCAACAAACCGATGATCTGCCGGTCGAGGTAGTTGATCGTCGTAGCAAAAAACAAAAGGGCTACTACCACCCAGCGGTAATTCCCAATTTTTGTCTCGTTCTTCATAGTCGGGTTTTGGTGGAATTACATGGCGGCCTTTACCAATTCAAGGGCTTTCACCGTATCGGTATAAAGTTGATCATACTGGCGCTTGTCCATCACCTCCTTACTGATGAGCTTGCTGCCCATACCCACCGCGCAAACCCCGGCATCAAACCAGCCCTTTATATTTTTGGCGTTCAGCTCTACTCCACCGGTCGGCATAAAAAGCTGACCGGGAAAAAGGTCTTTGATCGAGCTAACAAACCCCGGCCCCAACACATTCGCCGGGAATAACTTAATCAGGTCGGCACCGTTCTTTTGCGCCTGGTAGATCTCGGTTGGCGTCATACAGCCGGGAATCCACAGCATCTTGTGCTTGTTGCAGGTTTTGGCTACTTCCGGATTCATGATCGGCGCTACGATAAAATCGGCTCCGGCATCGATAAACGCTTCGGCATCCGACACATTTTTTATCGTTCCTATGCCCAGCAAAAGGTCGGGCATTTCCTTCTTCATGGCTTTTTTCATCACCTTAAAGTTCTCCAAGGCCTCCTTTCCCCGGTTGGTGTATTCCACCACCCGGATACCAGCCTTGTAAAGCGCACGGAGCACCTCGAGGCTCACCTCAGAATATTCATAAAAAAATAAAGGCAGCATACCCTGGGTTAATATGCTGTTCAATACCGCTTTTTTTATTTTCATTTTATGCTGAATTTTATCCTTTCGGACGATCTTTTCAATAGTTTATTTCATCGATCTTCTGATCTCGTCCACCGTTTTATCAGTCGCATCGCTTTCTACGTATAACTGCGCGAAAGCAGCCGCGGTGGCAAACTCAATAATATCCTCCGGCGACGAATTATTATAAAACCCATAGATCAATCCAGCCATAAAGCAATCGCCGCTACCCACTTTATCAATTATGTGTGTGGCAGTGTACTCCCGTGAACTGTAAAACCCGCCGTCCGTATAAAGCGCTGTATAGTAGTTGATCTCTGCCGACGAGTCAAACCTGAACGTATTGGCTACGGCCTTGCATTTGGGGTATTGCTGCATGATCCGTTCCGATGTTTTCAACGCCTCTTTCAGGTAAATGCTCTTCTGGCCCGATTCATGAATATCCGGCACTACGTCAATGCCCAGCATCTGCTCTGCAGCCCAAACATTGCCCATTACCAGGTCACAGTAGTTAACCAGTTCCGGCATCACCTCCAAAGGCGTTTTGCCGTACTTCCATAATTTAGAACGATAGTTTAAATCTACAGAAATAGTTATATTTTTTGCTGATGCCGCCTGCAAAACTTCGAGGCAAACATCCGCAGCATCCTGACTGATAGCCGGACAGATGGCGCTGAAATGAAACCAGCTCACGCCCTCCAGGTGCTTATCCCAATTTATCGACCCCGGTTTCAGGTTGGCAAAGGCCGAATTCGCACGGTCATAAACCAACGCATCATGCTTCAGGTCTTGTCCTTTTGTTAAAAAATACAATCCTAACCGGCCTTCGCCAAAATGGATGGGCGATGTATCTATACCTTTGCCCTGCAGGCTATCGATGATTTGTGCCGATAGGCCGTTATCCGGCAAAGCCGTAAAATACGCCGATGGTACCCCCCACAAAGCCAGCGCCGTTGCCGCATTCAGTTCCGCACCACCCACGTAAAAGGGCAGTTGATTTTTTTTCAGCCAATCGCCGTTGGCATCAGGTGTAATCCGCAGCAGCAATTCGCCGAATGATAGTACTTTTCCACCGGGTTGTATATTCATCGTTCCGCTCATTTTGCCTTATCGAAATTAAAATAGTTTTTGGCGTTGTAGTAGCAGATATCCTGTACGATCTTGCCTGTCCAAGCAATGTCATTTGGCAGTTCGCCATTCTCAATATCGTTGCCAAACAGGTTGCATAGTATCCGCCTGAAATACTCATGCCGCGGGAACGACAAAAAGCTGCGCGAATCCGTCAGCATCCCCACCAACCTGCTCAACAACCCCATATTTGACAGCGTATTCAGCTGCTTGATCATCCCATCCTTCTGATCCAAAAACCACCACGCCGAACCGAACTGCATCTTCCCTGCCGTCTTCCCGTCGTTGAAGTTGCCCACCATCGTAGCGAATAATTCATTATCACGCGGATTGAGATTATAAAGGATGGTCTTGGTTAGTTTCTGCTCATTGGCCAGCCGGTTCAGAAAGTGCGAAAGCGCCCTGCCCTGACTAAAATCTCCTATGGAATCGTAACCCGTATCCGGACCAGCCTCACTTAGCGCCCGGGTATTGTTATTGCGCAAAGCGCCGAGGTGGTACTGCTGCACCCAGCCCTTTTCGTAATCCCAAACCGCAAACTCATGCAGCATGGCCGATTTAAATTTGGCTACATCCCCATGCGCTAATTGCCCTCCTGATCGGATCCTTGAAAAAATCGATTCGATCTCCTGAGCGGTATAATGCTCGGCATATAAATGCTCCAGGCCATGATCCGACACACTGCCGCCATTCTCAGCAAAAAAATCATGACGCTTTTTTAAGGCATGCAGGTAATCGTCATAAGTATTGACCGGCGCATTGCCCAGCGCTTCCAGTTTGTTGATGTAAACGTTCAGCGCGGCGCAATCGCTTGCATCCATCGCCTTATCCGGCCTGAATGCCGGCAGCACCTGCACTGCAAAACCGTCGGCTTTTATTTTTTGATGATGAGAGAGGTTATCCAGCGGATCATCTGTGGTGCAAACCACCTCCACATTCATTTTTTTGAGCAGGTTCCGCACACTATATTCCGGCGAGTTCAATTTCTCGTTGCACTCCCCGTAAATCCTTTTTGCCGTTTCCGGCGATAAAATCTCTTTAATATCAAAATACCGCTGCAACTCCAGGTGCGTCCAGTGGTACAATGGGTTCCGCAGCGTATATGGAACCGTAGCTGCCCATTTTTCAAACTTTTCGGCATCGCCGGCGCTTCCGGTAATATAGCTTTCATTAACGCCATTCGCCCGCATTGCCCGCCACTTGTAATGGTCGCCGTTGAGCCATACCTGGGTCAGGTTGGCGAATTTCAGATCGGCGGCAATCTGGTCGGGTGGCAGGTGGCAATGGTAATCGATAATAGGCATTCCGGCAGCATAGTCATGATATAAACGCTGCGCGGTTTTAGTTTCGAGTAAAAAATCGTCGTTTAAGAAACTCTTCATGGTTCATCCGCCGCGCTCCGAAAAGCATCGGCAACAGTTGGTTTATCAAGGTTTATTTGCGCAGGCAATATACCGCTATCCTGCAAAATATCCCAAAACTATTACCGACTAATGTGAACAGATTTAACAGCGGATTAATTCTTTACAAACATCTATTTTTATAGATCGATCCGAAGCGTTCGATGAATATTTTAACACTAATCGCTCACTCATTTGTTATCACAACATTATGGAAAAGCACATTGTAAAGATCCGCAAGGCCGAATTTGTAACCCACAACGTACGCCGTTTCACCCTCGATAAACCCGACGGCTACACCTTTACCTCTGGCCAGGCTACTGATGTTGCCATTAATCAGCCGGGCTTGCAGGAAGAGCTGCGTCCCTTCACATTCACCTGCCTCAATACCGACGATCAACTTGAATTTACCATCAAGATCTACACCGATCACGACGGCGTTACCAATAAATTAGGTAAATTGAATATAGGTGATGAACTGATTTTGCACGAAGTTTTCGGCGCCATTACTTATAAGGGACCGGGCGTATTCATCGCCGGCGGCGCGGGCCTTACCCCTTTCATTTCCATTCTTCGCCAGCTTAAAAAGGACGGCCGGTTGGATGGTCAAACCCTCCTTTTCGCCAACCGCACCGAAGACGATGTCATTATCAAAGATGAACTCGATCAGATGCTCGGTGACCGCCACATCGATATTATTTCGAACCCAAAATCGGGGCAAGGCAAACGCATCGATAAAAACCTGCTAACCCAATACATTAACGGCGATCAGTACTACTACATTTGCGGCCCTGACCAGTTTGTGGCTGATATTAAGGATGATCTTTTGGAGCTTGGTGTACCGGAAGACAAAATTGTGATCGAGCAATAACTCAAAAATTGTACCCAACCGTCATTTGTCTACACCCTAAATGCTATTTATGGCATGTCGTTTTTTAACATGGAACAGGCTAAACCAGGTTTTGGGTGCGTCGTTTTTTGCGATGGAACAGGCTAAACCGTGTTTTGGGTGTACCCATTTTCTTTGCTGGAACGGGCTAAACCGCGTTTAGGGTGTTCCGCCTTTTTGACATTCCTAAAGACATAAAACATTACAAAAGAATTCGTTACACTAAAAAAAAACAAAATCTCACTTAAAATAGTCAGTAAAAAAGCTGATTTTTCGCTGTAGAGATACAATACATTGTGTCTCTTTGTCTCCTCTGCAAACCCTTAGTGTATCGGGATTAACAGAGCACCATCCCGGAAGTATAGCAAATATACGAAAAAATCATCAATACCCCCAACTCTCTTCCGCTCTCTTTTGTCATCCTGAACGCAGCGAAGGATCTTATACGCCCTGCATCCCGGCTGTGCATTAGCGCTAATGCATTATTGAATAAGATTCTTCTCTGCGCTACCCATGACAAGTTAAATTGAACGTGCGATGGATGTCACCCTGAGCTTGTCGAAGGGCGACGTGCACAATGGCCAATGTCCGCGCGCTCAGCATGGCGTACAAGCCCCGCGCTCATCCTTCACTTCGAGAACCTCGGTGCAAACTTGTACCTACCCATGACAGGTTAAATTGAACGTGCAGGTGGATGTCACCCTGAGCTTGTCGAAGGGCGACGTGCGCAAAGGCCAATGCCCGCGCGCCAAGCATGGCGTACAAGGCCCGCGCTCATCCTTCACTTCGAGAACCTCGGTGCAGGCTTGTACCTACCCATGACAAGTTAAATTGAACGTGCAGATGGGTGTCATCCTGAGCTTGTCGAAGGGCGACGTGCGCAATGGCCAATGTCCACGCGCCAAGCATAGCGTACAAGGCCCGCGCTCATCCTTCACTTCCAGAACCTCAGCGCAGGCTTGTACCTACCCATGACAAGTTAAATTGAACGTGCAGGTGGGTGTCATCCTGAGCTTGTCGAAGGGCGACGTGCGCAATGGCCAATGTCCGCGCGCCAAGCATGGCGTACAAGCCCGACGCTCATGCTTCACTTCGAGAGCCTCAGTACATACTTGTACCTCAGCATGACATCCATTTTTTGTCATTTCACCTTCAGAGGCCCCGGATTTTATAACTCAGAATGACAAAAGAGACGCACTTTCTCTATCCAAAAACAAAACGGCATCCTCATGCCGCCGCAAAACACTCGCCGGGCACCGCTCATCAACCTCACTATTCAACGTATCGTAAACAGCCCGGGCCTTCTTTTCTCCCGGCACCATGCAATACGCAAACCTCGCAGCCATCAATGCGGGGACAGTTAGCGTCAAAGCGTGTAAAGGCACCTCATCAAAAGCGCCGAAACATTTATCGTTCACCTGCTGCTGCCGGCATTCCCTATCCAGGCTAACCATTTTTACCGCAAGCGGATCATTAAAATCAGCCACGTGCGGGTCGTTAAAAGCAATGTGGCCGTTCTCGCCAATACCCATGCAAACAATATCCGCAGGATTATCGGCCAGCAAAGCTGCATATCTCAAGCATTCCGAGTCAACATCACCAGCATTTCCATTAATATAATTCACCGAATGAAAAGGTAAACGATCAAAGATCTTTCTTTTCAAAAAAGCGGCAAACCTTCGCTCATCATTTTCGGGCAAACCTACATATTCATCCATGTGAAAGGCATTCACCCTCGTCCAGTCGATAACTGTATTCTGAACCAGCGTTTCCAGAAATTCATTCTGTGAAGGCGCAGCGGCGAAGATCTTATTCACAAATTTCTGCTGATCCAGCAATTCAATGATCTTATCGCTAACCATTTCGGCAGCAGCTTTGCCCATCGTGGTGCGGTCTTCATAAACCAGTGTGGTCAATTTATCAGTTAAAACACGATGTATCGCGTCTCTACGCTCACTTGCCATATATTATCCTTCCATTCACAATTGTAGTTTCAATATTTATATTATCGTCAAAGATCACCAGATCAGCGTCTTTGCCTGTTGATATCGAACCTTTTTTATCTGCAATATTCATGAAGCGCGCAGGCGTTAAACTGGCCATTTCAACAGCATCCGCAAGCGGGATCCCGGCCATTTGGATCATCGTTCTTACCAGTCTGTCGAATGTGGCCACGCTGCCGGCAAAGGCAGAGCGGTCTGGGAGTTTAGCCACGCCGTCTTCCACAATCACCTTCACGCCGTTCTTCAATCCGCCTAAAACACTTGCGCCGGGCGGCATTCCTGCGCCGCGCATGGCATCGGTAATTAAAGCTGTTCTTTTCGCGCCCTTGATCTTGTACACCAGTTGCAGCAGCGGCGGCGGCAGGTGAATGCCATCGGCAATTATCTCCACATCCATTTCATCTATCAGGTAAGCCGCCTCTACCACCCCGGCATACCTGTAAGCGCTGCGTCTTGTCACTCCCAGCATCCCCGAGTACAGGTGCGTGGCCAGCGTGTAGCCGTTCTCAAAACCTTTCAACGCATCTTCATAAATAGCGTCTGTATGGGCGATTGAGGGCAAAATTCCGTTTTTCAATAGATAATGCCCGAACTCAATAGCTCCCGGCAATTCCGGCGCGGCACTCCAACGTTTGATAGATTTACTCGCTGCTATGATCTCTTGATATTCCTCCGCATCCGGGTTGCGGATGTATCTCGGGTCCTGCGCACCACATTGGGCCAGCGCAAAATACGGCCCTTCCAGGTGCATCCCTATAAATTGCGCGCCACTATTGTTTTGCCGATGGGCAATGCCGTAAATGCGGAGGGTTTCCAGCAGGTCTTCCTTGCTGCTGCTCAGCGTGGTGGGCATCAGGGCTGTGGTTCCGTAACGGGCATGCGTGGTGGCTGCGCCAAGGAAAGCCTCCACCGTATTATCCATAAAATCATACCCGCCGCCGCCATGCACATGGATATCGATAAATCCCGGTGAAATGTATCTGCCTTTCGCATCGATCTCTATAGCACCCGGCGCATCGATATTGCCGTCGCCCACCGCTTCAATGCGCCCGTCATTGATCAGCACCGCCCCCCCGTCTATAATTTTACCGGGTGTAATTACCTTTCCGTTATAAAGTTTCAACCGGCTCATTGCTGACTCCTGTTTTTTGAGAGACGATCGTATAATGCCTTGATCCTGAGACTCCGAAGGCGATTTTCCGATTCTAATTCCGCCGGGTTTAAAAAGTCTTTATTAAGTTGAGTAAACAGAAGGCTCAATGCTGCGCTGTCCGTCAATACGCCTCTCACCTCCCGTTCCATGTCAAAAACCTGCCCGGCAGTAAATGAAGGCGAGTTTGCTCTTTGCAATATTTCTTCCAACCGCAAATAAGTAACCCGAATCCCCATCATCACTTTATAATGTTCAAACTCTTCCCTATTGGTTACCGGCGTTAACCGATAGATCGTTTTCAGCGCTGTCATCGTACTATCCAGCACCTGCTTCACCGTCAGCGGCGTTTTCGACAGCACTTTTCCATTCCTGATCTCATAAGGCGTTGTTTTCAACGCCTTCCAGAACTGACTTGATTGCGCCGCATCAAACCCATATTTCTCCTTACAATAATTCGCAATAAACCCGTCAATATCCAGCGGCTTATCGCTATTAATGGCTGTCGTGTAAGCATCCACCAGCATATTGAAACCGCTCAGCGGGTACACATGCCGTATCGCATATTCCTCCGCCAGTTCATCTTCCGATTCAAACACCGCCGAATATTGCCCCGAAGTCGACCACGACGTCATCACAATCCCCTTATATCCCAATTTCCTTGAAGCCGGCACAAAATCACGGATATTCTTGAAATGCTTTTCCCACTGCGTCAAAAAATAATTATCGGGCGATGAGCGCAGGGCCGGTGCGCCCCAAATCTCATAGCCGCTCTGCATCAATTTCTCATGATCGCCAAAGCGGTTCATATCCCAGCCATAATTCCAATCTACAAACACGGTTCCTTTTGGCAGTTCCTTAATCGCCTCGGGGTATTTCAGGGCGATATCGGCCCACAGCACCGGCGTTTTACCCAGTTTGATCACGATATCGCAAAGGGTTTTGATATAATCTATATACAGTTTCGATTTACCCTCCTTCGCAGCCTTCAAGCTACAACGCTCATCATGCCCCAGCAAATAGGTTTCATCACCGCCGATGTGGATATATTTCGACGGATGCAAGGCCGCCAGCTCGGTATACAGATCGGTAAAAAGCGCCTTGTCCTGCTCGGTTTGCAGCGGACAAACCTGCGAAAAGTCCTTCTGATCCTCGCGCAAATCCTTATACCGGTCATTACGCAAAATATACTCGACATGCCCAAAGCTCTGCTGCAGCGGAATCACATCTATCTTTAAATCAGCACAATATTTAATAAATGAGGCAACCTCCGCTTTCGTGTAAGCGTATCTGTTAGAAATGAGCGGATGCTTTTCGAACGGAAAAGTGCCCTCCCATTCCATAATAATGGTGTTAACGCCGGCCTTGCTCAGTTTCAGGGCAAAAGCCTTCAGCGCATCCATCGTCATCACCTGGATGCGGAGATCGATGTGGAACCCCTTAACCATAAACTGATCCGGCTTGCCGCCAGTTGTTTGTGCGCGTAAGTTAAACGCCGCCACTGAAATGAAGAGGATTAAAACGCCTTTTTTGAACATGTACGAAGAAAATTTAGGAAGGTTTGTAATCCCTGCGGGACAATCCGAAATTAATAAAAAAAGCTCTCTGCTCCCCTATTATTTAAACATTGTGACAAAGTATATTATGAGCTGATGATATTCTTTTTAACCATTATAAAGCGGCAAAAAAGAACTATAATTAACTTATAATATAATAATTAAATTAGAAATATATTTTATGTATATTTGCTAATCAACAATTTTTATTTAACTGTCGGTTAGTAGTTAATTATTCTAAAAAGCAGGTAGAGCGCAAGGCCAGCCTGCTTTCTTCTTTTTGGACACGATGTTCTTTATTTTAGAAAGATTATAAGATTAGTGAGTGGTTAATTGAGTGGATTAAGTGAGTGGTTTTGTCCTCATCGTTATTTCTGAACTTTGATCTGCCTGATTCAAGGATTAACGAACTGCCGATCTGATCAAGAAATCCTTAAATCAGGCAAATCATGGTTCAGACAATAAAGATTGCCGACCTGATCAAGAAATCTTTTTATTAGATTAATTAAGGTTCAAATATTATGGGTGTTGCCTGCGGCCGGGCTATCCGCTCATACGCCTGCAGGCCTTACACCAATGTCATTAAGTTATGCTCCGAAAAACATTTTGGTCGCCTCATCCCAAACCCTTTGGAGAAGGGCTTAAAAATCAAAGGGCGAAGCTTAAAGTCCTCTCCTTTGGAGGGGATGTGGGAGGGGCTTCGCCGTTTAGGTGAGGCAAGCAACCGGCTAATGCAGAGAAATTATTCCTTATAAGCTTAACTTAATGACATTGGGCCTTAAGCGCAGGGCCGGTATCTGCTCCCATCCCTAACGCAAAGGTCATTTAAACCCGGATTTTGGAAGATTTTAAGTATTGGCGATACCTATCAGCGGATAAGAGATTCCGTTAATTCCTAAATTCAATAATTCCGGTTCACACAAAATTCGCACATCCACACCATCAATAATTCGCACATCAATAATCCGCACATCCCCCTCGTTCGTCAAAATCTTGTCAACAAAAATAATCGCCCTTGCAAAATAAGACCAATCGGTCTATATTTGTTCTATCAAATGACAAAGGCAGAAAGAACACGGCAGTTTATTATTGAAAAGGCGGCGCCTATCTTTAACAGGAAGGGTATTGCCGGCACTTCGATGGCCGACATTATGGAAGCCACCAAGCTTGCCAAAGGTGGCCTGTACGGCAACTTTGAAAGTAAGGAAGAGATCTGCCTCGAATCGTTCAAATACCTGATCAAAAATCTGACCGATGATATCGGCCGCAGGATAGTCCTTGAAAGCTCGGCAACCGGGAAACTTTTTGCGTTGCTTGATTTTTATGTCGAATCGGCTGCAAAAAACGGTAACAGTGGCTGCCCCATGCTCAATTTCGGCACCGAAGCCGATGATACAAACCCGCTGCTGCAAAAGCAGGTAAGCGATTCTATTTCAAGATACCGCACCCGCATTGCTGATATACTTAAAAAAGGGCAGCATGACGGCGAGTTCGCACCCGAACTTGATACTGAAAAATTGGCATTGAAAATATTCTCGATGATAGAGGGCGGTGTACTGGTAAGTAAGGTTCAGCAAAACCCTCAGCACATGGCCCAGGTGGTTAATATGCTGAAGGAAGAAATAAGACAATTGAGCAACTAATTTTTTTTGACTTTTAAAAGACCGATTGGTCTATTCTGTAAAAGAACACAATAACAAATAAAACATACAACAATGAATATCACAGGAAAAACAATACTGATAACCGGGGGTGGTTCAGGTATAGGCTTCGAAATAGCCAGATTATTAAGCAACGCCAACAAAGTAATTATTACCGGCAGAAGCGAAGAACGCCTGCGCAGCGCCGCCGCCAAACTGAACAACGTTAGCTACATTGCTGCCGACGTTACCAGTGAAGCCGATTTGCAAAACATAGCCCAACGCCTCACTAATGAATTTGGCGGACTGGACATATTAATCAACAACGCAGGCGCCGCCGATTTGCACAAACTTGATGAACCTGGCAACGACGCATATTCGATAGCAGCAAGCGAGATCAACACCAATTACCTTTCCGTTATCAAAACGATTGATCTGTTGCTGCCTTTACTGCGCAAATCGTCTGAAGCCGCAATTGTCAATACTACCTCGATAGTAGCATTTGCGCCGGGTTACAACTTGCCTACCTATGCAGCAAGTAAAGCCGCTTTGCATTCATACACCCGCATTTTACGCTACAGCCTGGCCAAAACAACAGGCATTAAAGTTTTCGAACTGATGCCTCCGCTGGTAAATACCGAACTTTCAGCCCCTATCGGCGGTG
>DATCQV010000171.1:0-45300 GCA_036569325.1 Mucilaginibacter sp.
TGGCACTTTGTAGACCTTGTATGGGTATTCGTATTTACATTTTTCTATTTAGTTTGATCATTTAACAAGATTTATATATGTCATCAGAAACTACAGCTTTACACCACGCGGACGCCGGACATGACGAGCACGAAGGCATGACGAGAAAAAGGATTATGCATGTCCTGTACATTTTGTTAGGGATAACTGGTCTTGAATTCCTTATCGCTTTATATATAGCGCCACACTGGCACATATCGTCGCACTGGATAAACCCGATATACATTGTTTTAACATTGTTCAAGGCTTTCTATATCGTAGCATATTTCATGCACCTTAAATTTGAAAAAATAGGACTGATCGTAGCTATCATAGTTCCTGTGCTTTTCATCATCGGTTTAATATTGGTACTTACAAACGAAAGCCATTACTGGATTAATCTTAGGATAGGCCTGGGGCTGTAATGAAAAAAGCTTCTTTATTAAAAAAGACTATAATCCTGGTGCTTGTATTAGTAGTACCAGGATTTTTATATTATTTACTAACCGTTGGCGGTAAAAACAGGTACAAGCCGCTCCAGATCTTCGGGCCGAAAGTAGTGGCAAAAACCTTTCACAAGGTTAAGGGAAAGGACGTACCGGATACTATCTACCACACCATTTCCGATTTTAAACTGACCGATCAGAACGGGAAAGAGCAATCGCTCAAAACCCTTGATGGTAAGATCCTGGTGGTTAATTTCTTTTACACAGGCTGCCCGTCGGTTTGCGGTTTGATGAACCGGAATGTAAACGTGATAGATTCATTTTACAACGCCAACAAGATGGTGTACTTCCTGTCGGTAACAGTCGATCCGAAGCATGATGACGTGCCGGCGCTGAAGAAATATGCTGATGGTTTTAAAGATCTTTCAAAGAAACGCCTTTTCCTGACCGGCGATACGTCAGCGATCTATAGCCTGGCCCGGAACAGCTTTCTGGTGAACGCCGTGCAAACCGGTCCGAATGATTTTGTGTACAGCGATAAACTGATCCTGATCGATCGTGACCACAGGATCCGCGGCTATTATACCGGCGCATCCACGCTTGAGGCTGAACGTCTGAATGATGAGATCAAGGTATTGATATCAGACGAACTGCGTAAGAACGATACGCCATTGTATTAGCTTTTGGGTGAGGAGTCAAGAACCAAGAGCCAAGAATCAAGACCGGCAAAATACACGGTTGATAAAGTTTCAACTGCAATAAAAAATTAACTATAATAAATAACAATAGGCGCCAGACCCTATCTTGACTCTTGGTTCTTGGCTCTTGATTCTTTCTTCAAAAAATGACCGATAAATTCATATTCCGATTTGTAGCCGCTGTATCAATATTTGTGTGCCTGGTAGTGCTGATATTGAGCATGAAGATTTTGCCGGTACCGCATCCGCTGCCATCATTTACTTTTTTCTTGCCGAAACTGAACGCCATACTTAACGGAACATGCAGCGTACTGCTACTGATTTCATTGTATTTCATTCGCAGCGGCAATATTACCATGCACAAGCGCACCAATATACTGGCATTTTGTCTCTCTTCGCTGTTCCTGGTATCATATATAGGTTTCCATTATCTTAGCCCGGAAGTCCGTTATGGCGACTTGAACGGCGATGGTAAACTGGATGATATTGAAAAGGCTGCGGCTGGTGGTTTAAGATATTTCTACTACGTACTATTAATAACGCACATTATATTAGCGGCAGTAGTATTACCGCTTATTTTACTAAGTTTTTACCGCGGCCTGCAAATGCAGGTAGAGAAACACAAAAAATTAGTACGCTGGGCATTCCCGGTCTGGCTGTATGTAACCATTACCGGCGTGATTGTTTATATGCTGATATCGCCGTATTATCATTTTTAGGCGATACCAGATTTCAGCTTTAAGGGAATGTTCGTTATGTTCCGCACCTAACGGAGCGGATTTCAGGCACGTTACATTTTTCTACCAATATTTGGCCCCGATGGGCAATGTCATTAAGTTAAGCTCCGAAAAACATTTTGGTCGCCTCATCCCAAGCCCTTCTCCTTTGGAGAAGGGCTTAAAATCAAAGGGCTTCGCCGTTTAGGTGAGGCAAGCAACCGGCTAATGCAGAGAAATTATTCCTTATAAGCTTAACTTAATGACATTGCCTATGGGGCCAGTCCCTTAATATTATAAATTAATACATAGCAGTTCACAAAATTTTGTGAGCCTGATACAGTATAGTATCACCAGTCAGATACAAATCTTCCGGCCCCGCAGGGGCCAAATATTGGTAGAAAAGATGCTAACAAGAACCTCCGCTCCGTAGGTGCGGAACCCCGCGTTCAGGTAGTCGCTGGAAATAGCGGTGCAATTCTCTCCGCCAAGTGGTTGTGTCTCCACAACCATCCACCAAGCGACCTGCGAGGGCACAGGTCAAGTCCTGTGTCTATTTCTTCGCCTTTACCTCTTCCAATTTTCTTCTGGTATCGGCCGTTTCCTGCAAACTAAGGGATTTTGTGTAAGCATCAATCGCTTTCTGCTTCTCATTTGAACCTGCATAATAATCACCGAGGCTATCGAACGCGTTGGCGCTTTGGGGATAATTGGTGGTATTTTGTAAAAAGAGCCTGAGCGCCAGTTTCGGCTTCTGTCCCCAGCAGCTGTAGGCCAGGCTATTCACGATGGATTCAGAGGGCAATACTTTATAACCAAAATGTTCGGAGATATTTCGGTAATGCGCGTTCAGAGCCGAATCAGGATCTATTTCCGGGTGACCATCAAACCGGCTGGTACGAAACCAATAGTAATTGAACAGGTAACGCAGGGCATCGTATTCGGCATTTAACTCGACGGTGCCGTGCTGCTCGTTGGAATAGAATTTATAATTCCATCGCAGGCCTTTTGGATTAGTTTCTTTTAATGCCTTAACAAAAGGCAGAACCGAGCGGGTGACTTGTGTATTAGGATTGAGCGTATCGCGCATTACGCTGTTGGTATCCACTCCCGGCGGCATATTATTGGCTATGGCTATGAAAAGCGACCGTTTAGACAGATCAATCGATCCTAATTGCTGCTGTGCCTGTTTCAAAAGCTTTTTATTGTCCCACCATAAGCTGGGGTCGATGGCGATGTAGGCATTGAACATGGCGGTGTGATTGACGAGCGCGTTGACCACGGTTAGTCCGCCTAATGAATGTCCGCTGAAGACTCGGTACGGTGCTGCAGGATATTTTGAATCGACATAGGGGATCAACTCCTTTTCAATGAACTTTAGAAACGCTTCTCCGCCGCCGGCTGTGTTATTGCCTTTTACCGGGGTAGGCGTTAGGTCCCGTTCGCGGAGAGTATTTGTAATACCAACAACAATCATATCGGGTATAACTCCGGCCATTTGCTTAACGATACCCACGGCTGAATAAAAGTGATCTTCGCCATCGAGGATATATAAAACAGGATAGCGCTCATTTTTGCCGCCCCCGGGTACATGGATGTAAACGGCTCTTTTTTCCTTTAAGATAGCTGAGTAAACGGTATCGACACTACCGATCACGATCCGGTTATCTGTCTTTTGAGCAAATAGGGAAACGGTGACCAATGAGAATATAATGGTTGCAAGAAACTTCATAATTCAATTTAATAATAGCAGGTATCAATTATTCGCCAGTATGATCTTTTGACCATCAACCCTCAGCCTTTGATAAGGATTATTGATAAAATCGGCTATCAGGTAATCGCCCTCGCGGCTGTTCAATGCTGGACCATGTGTTTTGTCGACGAATATCACCCGCTGACTATTGGGCAAGAAATGCTGGATCACTTCATTGTAATATGGCCTGCAATACGGGTCGGTATCGCCGGATGATAACAGCGTTGGGATATTGGAATACACCGGCGTTTTGGCAACAGGGCTAACCGGTTTCACATTCCAGCAATTGCAGATGGGATGGTCGACATCGTTAAACCGGTAATTGGCCAGGTAAGGAAATACCTGATTTTGCTGATCGATAAGGCGCTGATCGGCATAATGGATCTGCTCGGAACAATACATAGAAAACCGCATGCCCAGCGTATTCTCTTTGCCGGCATTGAAAATATTATCGAAATATTTGGTCATATAACCTTGCTGATGACCGGTCAGTAATTCGTTGATATAAAATGGAACGTTTTTAAGTTCGCGGTTATCGCTCAGCTTATCCATCAGGAAATCGATCAGCTCGCTGCGGTGGTATTTGATGGCGATGCTGTCGGTACGGCCTTTTTCGAGATAATTCTGGCTGAAAACTTTGCTGCCTATCGAAGCGAAATAACTATGGAAGCGCTGTCTCAGATTGGCATAAGCCGGGTTGCTGGTTGAGTCGCGTTCGCAATTATCGAAGATGCGGTTGAACGCCTCATTGATACTAAACAGGGCATCTTCCTCATAATTCACAAATCCCGGCAACGCCGAATCAAGCACTACCGAACGAACGTGCTTAGGGTAATTGCGCATTACGGTCAGCATCAGCCCGCCGCTGTACGATATGCCGATCAGGTTAATGGAATCGATCTTCAAGGCGATACGCAGGTCTTCAATATCGGCAGCATTTTCGATGGTGTTGTAGGCTGAAAGATCGTTGCCGTTTGCGATCAGTTTATTGCGGCAGTTGCGCGCTTCTTTAACTACGGCACTATCCAAGGGTATGTTATGGCGATAGGCATTTTTAACGGCTTCGCTGATGCCATCGCACGAAAGGCAGGGCTGGGCATAAGTTACGCCGCGTTGCTCGAAAGCAATGTAATCCCGGTTCTTCATAAACTGACGGAAATGAATAAACTTTACACCCCGGAGCGAGCTTGCACCCGGACCACCGGCCGTATAAAGCACCGGGTCTTTCAGCTTGTTGGGATTATTGCTCTCCACATAAATAAACGGCAGCTTAATGGTTTTGCCTTTGGGTTTATTCCGGTTTTCGGGGACGATGAGGTTGCCGCAATGATAGTTGAGGCTATCGGCTTTGAAGGCGCATTCGCAGGGCTCTATTTTGGGGATGTAGCCTTTTTGCTGCGCGTTGCAAACAATGCCGGTGAAAAGAAATGCGGTTAAAATGAAAATATGTTTAAACATGACGATGATCCTTTTTTCATCAAAATAAAAACATTGTCGCCGAGAATTTTAGTAAAAAACGGACAATCGTTAAATAGCGTTAGCTGTCAGTTTTTGCCCGGTGAATTTTACCACGTCTTTATAAAAATGGCTCATGTCGTAGTAACCGAAGTCATAGGGCGTGAAAATTTCCTTTTGATTAACGTAGGCCGTAAGTGCGGTACGGGTGCGAACGAGACTAAGGTAATTCTTAGGCGAAATGCCGATGACCTGGTTAAAATACCGGTTAAGGGTTTTTGATGTGGTGAACATTTTTTCGGCCAGCTGGTCGTTTTTAAGCAGCAGGCCGCCATCGGCAAAAGTATCGATAGTGTCTTTTATCAATTTGAGGTAATGGTCTTCTTTTGACCTGTAACTTTTGAGCAGGAATTGCTCTACCAATTCAACCCGCCCGGTGAAAGATATGGGCTGCTTGACCTTTTTTAGCAAGGCGGTAGGTAATATTTCGCTCAGCCGGATCAGCTTATCTGCCAGCATAGGCTGTTTGATATTGAGAACCGCTTCCAGACCGCCCGGATAAAACTTAACGGTGAAAATATTATCAGCAGGATGGTTGTACCGCTCAACGATCGAATTGCGCAGGATCAGAATATCTTCATCGGCAGGAACAAAATAGGGTTTGCCACCCACGGAAATGTGATAAGGAGCACCGAGGTTAATGTAAAAGGTGGGTGTCCAGCTGGGAAACATTTTTACCGAAAAGTTTTCGTTGCCGATATGTTTGCGGGTGGCATCGACGGAGGATTCGGAGAAGAACTCTACATGATCAGCCAATTCGGGACATGGTTCCCTGAAGGTATAGATCTTGCGGATATTTTGGAATATTTCGACCATTTAGAGATAAGACGAGACGGGGGGGGAATAGTTACAATCAAAAGTTCATTCAAACTAAGTCTCAAATATCACGTCTCAAATCTCATATCTAACTCGTATGATCACAAACTATCTTCCACTCACCGCCTATCTTTCTAAACCAAAGCGTAAAGTAACCGCCGGGAGCATCCTTTTCACGTTTCAGATGCCAGGCGCCGAGTACAAATGCGTTTGTTGGATCGAGGATATTCACTTTCATAATATCGAAAGTGAGCTGGCCCATTGCCGATTTATCGGGATAAGCTTTTTTATAACCTTCCAGTGTGGATTGCCAGCCGTAGGTAGGCGCAGCGTGGCCGATGAACATCAGTGAGTCTGATTTCCAGTAGCCCTGCATGTAGGTGTCGATATCGCCTTTGTTCCAGGCAAGGCGCTGGGTTTCGAGTACATTTAAGATCAACTGCTTGTCCTGCGCTTTTAAGAGGAAGCAACTGCTAAGAATCAAAAGACAACAAAGGAGTATTTTTTTCATAATTAAAGATAGTTGTCTGAGCCGGATTAAACGAATTTATTGAATGGGCAGAATCATTACCTAACCAAGCAAAAAATCAGCGCAATCATGAAAATCATTTCAAATCAACGGTTATATTTACCTTATGAAACATGTGCTCTGCTTCGGCGAAATTTTATGGGACACCTTTGGCGATGAAAAAGTAGCGGGCGGTGCCCCAATGAATGTTGCGCGGCACCTGGTGCAGCAGCATGCCAATGTGCTTTTTGCTACCCGTATCGGCAACGATACCGCCGGGGCCGGCCTGATCAATTTCACCAAAGAAAGCGGCCTTTACAGTGAACTGATCCAGGTGGATGAAAAGCTGCCCACTTGTGAGGTAACCGTTCAGCTGGACAAGCATGGTGTAGCAACTTACACGATTCCTGAACCTGTGTCATGGGATAATATCAGGACTGATGCTTCCCTTACTGCTGCGGCTGTAAACGCTTCGGCGATAGTTTATGGCAGCCTGGCCAGCAGGGAGACCGTCACTAAAGACACGCTGATGAACCTGTTGCAGGAAACCACCGCCCTGAAGATCTTTGATGTGAATCTTCGTCCGCCTCATTATACCTTATCAACCATTGAAACATTGGTTGCCCGTGCCGATGTGGTGAAGATGAATGAAGAAGAGGCGGCTCTTTTAATTGGCGGAAGCAATAACGATCTGAAAGAAAATATTATAGAATTCCAGAAAAAGTATCACCCTAAAACCATCTGCGTAACCCGCGGCGAACATGGCGCAATAGCCTGGCACGACTATGAGTTTTACGAACATCCCGGCTGCCCTGTGCAGGTAGTAGACACCGTGGGTGCAGGCGATGCCTTTTTAGCAACCTTTGTTACCGGGCTGTTGAAAGATGAACCGATGCAGCAACTGATTGAAAGGGCTTGCGCGGTAGGTGCGTTTGTGGCAGGTAAGCGCGGGGCTAACCCGGTGTATGATGAGAGTCTGAAGTTTTAAAGAATGCCTCGAAAACAAAAGCCATTTTTCTATTAGGTCGAACCTCTCATCCTTTTCAACTCATTATTACCACCGCCCACTCTCTTTGTCATATTCTCATAACAATTCCATTTAAAAGCCCTTTTTCAAAACTTTTCCAAAAAATAATCCGTTATTTTATGTCAAGAAAGGGTATTGTATGCGCGGTTTTGAATTTTCGAAGTTTAGGCCCAACCAAATTCCAAAAGGCGGATTTGACGAATTACTGAAGTTATTCCTGGAGTTGCTTAACTATACGGCAGGCGATGCGGGCGAAGCTTTGGCCTGGATGAACGAACTGGATAAGCAATACAACATCACCAACGATGAGTATGGGATGGGTAACTTCATCGATGATCTGAAACAGCGGGGTTACCTGAGCGAGGAAGACCAGAACGGCGAATTCAGGATCACGGCGAAAACCGAGCAAAGCATCCGTGAATCGGCGCTGGAAGAGATCTTCGGCAAGCTGAAGAAATCGGGAAAGGGTAATCACCGGTCGCCGCAATCAGGACAAGGGGATGAGAAAAATGCCGAGCGCCGGGAGTTTGAGTTTGGCGACAGCCTCGACCAGATCAACATGACGCAATCGATCCATAACGCGCAGGTAAATCACGGTATCGGCGATTTTATGATGACCGAGCGTGACCTCGAAGTGGAGGAAATGGATTTCAAAACCCTCACCTCAACCGTGCTGATGATCGATATTTCGCACTCGATGATCCTTTACGGTGAAGACCGGATAACCCCTGCAAAAAAGGTGGCAATGGCGCTGGCAGAACTGATCCGCACCAAATACCCGAAGGACACGCTGGATATCGTGGTGTTTGGTAACGATGCCTGGCCTATCACGCTGAAAGACCTGCCTTACTTACAGGTAGGCCCGTACCATACCAATACTTATGCAGGATTAGAGCTGGCTAATGATCTGCTGCGCCGACGTAAAACGCATAACAAGCAGATCTTTATGATCACCGACGGCAAGCCAACCTGCCTGAAGGAGGGAACAAAATATTACAAGAACAGCATAGGCCTTGACCGTAAGGTGGTAAACAAAACGCTGAACATGGCCGCGCAGTGTAAACGGTTGAAAATTCCTATCACCACTTTTATGATAGCGAAAGACCCCTACCTGCAGCAGTTTGTGCGCAAGTTTACCGAAACCAACGGGGGTAAGGCATTTTACAGCTCGCTGAATGGTTTGGGCGAGTACATTTTTGAGGATTACATCCGCAACCGCAGGAAGACGGTTCGTTAATTTGAAAATTTGAAGATGTACTAATTTGAAGATGAGTAGATTTGGAAGCGATTTGATGATTTGAAGATCATCTTCAAATCATCAAATCGCCAAATCTTCAAATCAAAAAGTATGAAAGTTGAACACATTAACCACCTCGTTCTGACAGTAAAAGATATCGATGCAACCTGTAATTTTTACCGGAGCATTTTGGGCATGGAGGTGGAAGAGTTTTCGGCGAGGAAAAAGGCATTAAAGTTTGGAAACCAGCAGCTCAACCTGCATCAAAAAGGAAGAGGATTTGACTTTGAGGCCGAAAAACCTACACCTGGCGCAATAGATATATGTTTTAAAGTTGCCACATCGGTTGAGGACATTAAGGCCGAACTGGAGGTAAACCAAATACCCATTGAAGGGATAGTCGAACGCCGGGGAGCTAACGGCAAAACCACTTCGATCTATTTCCGTGACCCTGATCGCAATTTGATCGAGGTGATCAATTATTTATAACAACAGTATTAAATGAACAAAAAAGATATAACAACCCTCGGGCAGTTAAAAAAGACGGATTATAAAAGCAGATCAGTTAAAGATGAGCTGCGCGTAAACCTGATTAAACAATTGCAGAAAGGGGAAGGCGGTTTTGAAGGCATCGTGGGATTTGAGGATACGGTAATTCCTGATCTGCAAACTGCCATACTTTCGCGCCATAATATATTGCTGCTTGGCTTGCGCGGTCAGGCAAAAACCCGTATTGCCCGCTTGCTGGTAAATTTACTGGACGAGTGGATGCCGTACATAGAAGGATCGGAACTGTACGACGACCCGCTGGCGCCGATCTCGTGGTTCGGGCACCATGAAGTATTGGCTAAAGGCGACGATACCCCGATAGGCTGGATTCACCGTTCGGAGCGCTATACTGAAAAGCTGGCTACCCCCGATGTTACCGTTGCCGATTTGATTGGCGACGTAGACCCTATCAAGGCCGCTACGATGAAGCTCACTTATTCTGATGAGCGTGTAATTCATTTCGGCTTAATCCCGCGCGCGCACCGCGGCATATTTGTAATTAATGAATTGCCCGATTTGCAGGCCCGCATCCAGGTATCGCTTTTCAATATTTTGCAGGAGCGCGATATCCAGATCCGCGGGTTTAAACTGCGTTTACCGTTGGATATTCAATTTGTGTTTACCGCCAACCCAGAAGATTATACCAACCGTGGTTCCATCGTTACGCCGTTGAAAGACCGTATCGAAAGCCAGATCCTGACGCACTACCCGCGCTCGGTTGAGATTTCGCGTAAGATCACCCAACAGGAGGCCGCCCTGGCTGCCGATCAGCGTGCTACTATCGAAGCTGATGGATTGGTAAAAGACCTGGTGGAGCAGGTCGCGTTTGAAGCGCGTAATTCCGAATACATCGATAAAAAATCGGGTGTATCGGCGCGTTTGACTATATCTGCTTATGAAAACCTGATCAGCAATGCTGAACGGAGAATGCTGATCAATAATGAGAAAAATACATTTGTCCGTATCTCCGATTTCCTGGGCGTAATTCCCGCCATTACCGGAAAGATAGAACTGGTTTATGAGGGTGAGCTGGAGGGACCGGGCAAGGTGGCCAATATCCTGATTGGTAAAGCCATTAAGACGCTGATGCTGCAATTCTTCCCTGACCCGGAGAAGGCTAAAAAGTCGAAGGCGCCTAATCCTTATGCCGAGATCATCAACTGGTTCAGCGATGGTAATAATTTGTCGCTGGTAGATGAGCTGCCATTGCAGGACTATAAAAAAGCGCTGAACGCAGTACCGGGCTTAAAGGCTTTGGTTAAGAAATTCCACCCGCGCCTGAGTGAAAATCAAGACCTGCTGCTGATGGAATTTGTACTGCATGGCCTGTCGGAGTTTTCCCAATTGAGTAAGGGGTTTTTGGATAATGGCTTCGCATTTTCGGATATGTTCAACAGTTTGTTTAATTTGCAGCCCGATGACGATGATATCGATCTGGACGACGATCGTTATTAACAGCGTAAATTTCTCTGACTAATGAAGGGACAAGCCCTCCACATTATCTTCCTGGCCGCCGCTTTACTGCTTATAGACCTTTACGTTTTGAGCGGGCTGAGCGGTATATCCAAAAAGTGGAAATTTCTCCGAAAAAGGACTTTTCGCATCTGGTATTGGGTGGCCTCGGTGCTGCTGATAGCCGGACTGATCTTCGTGGTATTTGTGAAGATGGGGATGATGGTGCGGCTGGCCTTTGTGGTGCTGTTCTTTGTCGTTTTCATTTTTAAAATTTGTTACCTGCCGTTTATCCTGATAGACGATATACGCAGGGCTATAATATCTCTCAAAAAAAGAAATAAAAAGCCCGAATCTGTTGAAGAGACTGAAGGTCCGAAAATGAACAGCATTCCCCGGTCTGAGTTTTTGATGAAGGCGGGAATCTTGGCTGGTGCTATTCCGCTGGCAGCTATTAAAGTGACGATGAAGAGCGGGCTGTATGATTATCATGTCAGAAGAGTCCCTCTTTACTTTCCTAATCTCCCTAAGAAATTCGACGGCATCAGGCTGGGACAGATCTCCGATATTCATTCCGGTAGTTTTTATAACCAAAAGGCAGTGCTGGGCGGCGTTGAAATGCTGATGCAAGAAAAGGCCGATGTGATATTTTTTACAGGCGATTTGGTTAACATACTAAGCAGCGAGATAAAGGATTATTTAAACATCTTTGCTAAAGTAAAAGCGCCGCTTGGGGTTTACTCAACGCTGGGCAATCATGATTACGGCGATTATGGTTTATGGCCAAGCGCAGCCGCCAAACAGAAGAATTTTCAAAAGATTGCAGGCGCTCATAAGACAATGGGCTACGACCTGCTGATGAACGAGCATCGCCGCCTGAAGGTTGATGGCGAGGAAATAGGGATCCTCGGAATCGAGAACTGGGGCGAGTTGAGTCGTTTCCCCAAATATGGCCGGATGGACCTTGCGGTGAAAAATACCGACGACCTTCCTGTAAAATTATTGTTATCGCACGACCCCTCCCACTGGCGGGCGCAGGTACTGCCCGAGTACCCGCAGATCGACGCCATGTTCTCCGGACATACCCATGGCATGCAGATGGGCGTTCGTACTGAGCACTTTCAGTGGAGCCCGGTAGAATATATTTATAACGAATGGGCCGGGCATTACCAGCAGGGACACCAGCAATTGTATGTAAATGTTGGCTACGGCTTTTTAGGGATAGCCGGAAGGGTTGGAATATTGCCGGAGATTACGATATTTGAATTAAAAGCCGGCACGGCTCCGGTTTTGAAAAAAGCCTGAAAAATAATGGCGGGCGGTTTAACCATTGAAAATGAAAAAAACATTTAAAGCTGTTTTTGATTTTCTGCTTTTCAGTAACATCTTCATGGCGCTTTGTGCGGTAGCACAGGGCCTGCTTACATTTTACCTGATAGGTGCAAAACCCGTTTTCCCGGTTGTTGGATTGCTGTTTACCTCAACGCTTGGCATCTACAATTTCAGTATGCTGGCTACCAAAATGCCGGAACCTTTAAATTCGCCTTATCTTCGTGTGCGCTGGTTCTTTTCGCATTACAGGCTAATGGTTACGTTTACCATCGTATCGCTGCTATCGCTTATTCCGCTGTTTATTTTGTTGTCGATGGAGTCGAGGATAATGCTTATTTTCCTTGCGCTGATCTCGTTCTTTTACAGCATTCCCATTTTTACCATTGGCGATCAGAAATTCGGCTTAAGGCACCTGCCCTGGCTGAAGCAATTTATGATCTCGCTGGTATGGACGATGAGTATTGTGCTGCTGCCCATACTGGAAGCGCAGCGGTTTCATCTAACCACAATATCGCTGCATAGCACCACCTTGTTAATTGCCAAGCGGTTTTTGTTTATCGCCGCGCTAACCATCCCATTCGATATCCGCGACTTGTTCGATGACCGTAAATCGGGCCTGAAAACGGTACCGACGGTTTGGGGCGAAAAGAACGCTTATATTTTTTGCCAGGTATTACTGGGCGGCTATATTCTGCTGCTGTTCCTTTTTAAAGGTACCTTCATCAGTCCCGATTTTTGGGCGCTTACACTTTGCGCGCTGCTGACCGGCTGGCTTATCTTCAAATCCAAATGGGAGAAGAATGAGTATTATTACTTCTTTTACATGGACGGCGTGTTGATACTGCAATATGTTTTCGTGATCGTGGTGGGAAAGATCTGGGCCCTGTTTTAAAGCCGGCCGGTTTCCAAACACGGGTAAAGAAAATCTGTTTTACTTTAATGCCTGCTAATTATAATAACTCCGCCTGGTTTTATGACCAGCTTTCACGCCTGGTTTATGGGCGCACTTTAATAAAAGCGCAGGCTTACCTGTTGCAGTACGTGCCGGAAAATGCAATCATTCTGATTGTTGGAGGCGGAACCGGCGAAATATTAGAAGAACTTACCAAAAAGCATCCCACAGGATTGCAAATAACCTATGTAGAGATCGCCAAAAATATGATGATCCGCTCAAAGAAGCGGAACACAGGTAATAACCGGGTCATATTTATTAATAACGCAGTAGAGAACGTTTCACTTACAGGCGGCTTCGATGTAATTGTAACGCCCTTTCTGTTTGATAATTTTAAGGAGCCGGCGGCGAAGCGGATCTTTAAACATGTTCATCAATTGCTTAAGCCATCCGGCACCTGGCTATACACCGATTTTCAATTGACCGGAAAATGGTGGCAAAGTGTTTTACTGAAATCGATGCAGCTGTTTTTTAAATTGATTTGTGGGGTGGAATCGTCTACATTACCTAATATGAATAAGTTATTTCAGAATGATGAGTATGGTCTAATTGAGGAGAAGACTTTTTTTGGCGAGTTTGTGGTGAGCAAAAATTACCAAAAACCCGCTCCCGTGCGTCATTGCGAGGAACGAAGCAATCTCTGATTTTGCAATGGCGTGAATGTGCTGTGTAGAGATTGCTTCGTTCCTCGCAATGACGCGTGGGGATATATGTTGAGCGTTGGAGAATGCCTACCCGTTATACACAAACTTATACCCGATACCTCTTACCGTTTGCAGATATTGCGGAGAATCAGGGTTTGATTCTATCTTTTTACGGAGACGAACGATGTGCATATCCAGTGTACGGGTGTTTACATCGGCGTTGTAGCCCCAAACCTCCATCATCAGCTCTTCACGGTTTATTACCTTATTTTTGTTTTTGAGGAAATAAAGCAGGATGCGGTTTTCCAGTATGGTGAGCTCAATTTTGCGGCCTTCTTTAACCAGCAGGTGTGTATTGGGCAAATGCTCCATATTGGCAAACTTGTACGACTCGGGCTTTTCGCTATTCAGCGAGAATTTGATCTTATTGTCGATCATCGCCACCAGTACATCCATGTTGAACGGTTTGATGATATAATCAGACACGCCGAAATTGTAGGCCTCGATCTTATCCACGTCCTGACCTTTGGCGGTCATCATGATCACGAGGTTATCAAAGCCCCGCTGACGGATATTGGTACAAACTTCCGAACCCTGTTTGCCGGGAAGCATCCAGTCGAGCAGAACAATGTCGGGAAGTTCCTGCAGGATTATTTTTTCTGCATCGTCGCCATTAGCGGCTTCCAAAACTTTGTACCCTTCAGACTGTAAGCGCTCGGCTACCAGGAAACGCAGGTTTTCATCATCCTCAACCAGCGCAATTTTTATTTCTTTATTCATATTTAACTTTCATAAGGTAAGGTAACAATAAACTCCGAACCTTCGTTCACTTTACTGTTAACTATTATTTCTCCATCCATAAAATTAACCAGTTCTTTACAAAAAGCCAAACCAAGGCCTACGCTTCCGTTCTGATTGTATTGATTTTCTATCCTGTAAAACTTTTTAAATACATTATTCAGCTCGGCTTTTTGTATGCCGATGCCTTTATCCCTGAACGAGAACACGATATTCTTTTTAGTGCTGCTCACGGTTATATGCAGCTCCTTTTTCTGCGGATGCGAATATTTGTAGGCATTCTCTATCAGGTTTTGGAAAATACTGCCAAGCAGCACCGGGTCGGTATAAAAAGTATAAACCTCGCCAATCTGTGAGCTTAGCTTAAAATCGGGGTATTTTATCCTGAACTTCTCGATATATCCCTTTACAAAACTTTCAACGTCGATCTCTTCCTGCTTAATGTTGATGGATTTATTTTCCAGTTGTGTAAACGAAAGGAGTTTGTTCATCAGGTCGTTCAGCTTGTCGGCTTCCTCGTTTAAAATACGGCCGTATTGCTTGCGCTGCCGTTCGCTCAGCTCGCTGTCGCCGCTAAGGTTCGAGCCGGCAATCTTTATTACGCTTACAGGAGTTTTAAACTCGTGGGTGAAGTTGTTGATAAAATCGTATTGCAGTTTAAACAGCTTGATGTTAAAGCTGAGGTTGCGGTAGATCAACCAGCCTATGAGTACCAGGAAACAATAGATCAACAGCACCAGCGCACCTATGGGCATAAACCGGCGGTTAATTTCGTAAGTGAGATAATTGGGGGCCGACCTGAAATACAGCTTAAAATCGGAAAAGGCGCCGGGTAAGGTTATTTCTGTTACCAACTCTCCGCTTTGATTGGCAGGCGGATCGTACACAACCGGCTGGATGCTTACGTTTTGGTATAATTCCTTATGCGTGTTTTTAACCTTGATCAGGGTAGGGTCAAGGAAAAAGGTCATCACGTTTTGCTTGGAAAAAGAGGATACGTTCGGGTGTTTTTGAAGTTCGCGCAAGATCTTCACGTCCTCGCGGCGCAGAATGTTGGAGTAGCTGATCTTGTAAGGCTTAACATCATAGAAGGAGCGAAAGATCTCGTCCTGCGAGGAGCCCCGCGAGGTATCAGAAAGGGCGATGTAATTGTTCAGCTTGGCGGCCATCTCGTCGAAGTCAGGCTCGTCGGTTGTGTTCCAAACTCTCAGGGCAGCCATCTTTCCGTTATTTTGCCGCCAGAACTGATACATGGCTTTGATGGAAATGTTCAGATGGTCTTTATAAAGTGGGGTACTTTTGCCTGCGCTGATGCGGGCATCGTAAAAAACAATGCGCTTTACAAAAATATAGCTGTGAAATACCGAATCGGCATAACGTGCTGCCGATGCCGAATCGAGGAAGCCGCCATACGAGGTAATTTCCGGTATTTTATTAAAGAAGAGATTATTATAGGGCTTAATGGTTTGCTCCTGTACGTCGATCTTTTTGGAGGCGAACTCATTTTCAACGTATTTTTCGTTGAGGCTGTAGGATACAAAGAGGGCAATGATAAAGGTGACCGATATCAGCACCAGGAAAATAGCGATGAGCGAAAAGTTTTTACGGTAGGTGGTGCCCTGCTGCTTCGTCATAACAGCACGATTAAGGTTTTACACGCATATTCTCGTCCAGGAACTTCCCGATCTCGGCATACATTTCCATCCTGTTGGCCTGGCTTCTGAAAACTGCACGCTCCATTGGCTTTAAGAAATACCTTACCTTATCAACCCCGTTCTGTTTTTGCAGTTCGCGTACAAACTGGTTAATCTCGCTGATGTTGGCCCGGTCATCACGCGCACCCTGGAACATGAGCAGCGGCGCTCTTATCTTATCGGTGTTGAATACCGGCGATATGGCCCTGAACTGCCCGGCGTCTGTTTCCGGGTTGCCTACCCGCTCATAGGTCATCTGCACCATCGGTTTAAAATAAGGCGGCGAATCTTTGATGTAGGTAAAGAAGTTAATAAGGCCGCGCTGCACAATGGCGCAGTTGTATAGTTTAGGATGGAAGGAAACGCCATACAGCGCAGAGAAGCCGCCGAAGCCGCTGCCAAAAATGGCTATCTTTTTAGGGTTGGCTATCTTATTGGCGATAAGCCAGTTTACACCATCGGTAATATCCTGCTGGATTTTGCCGCCTACTTCTTTAAAGCCTGCGCTGTGAAATGCCTTCCCAAACCCGGTTGAGCCGCGGTAGTTCATCTGGAAGACGGCATATCCGCGATTGGCCAAAAATTGCACCTCGGGATTATAGCCCCACCCGGTATGACTGAAAGGCCCATCGTGCGGCATTACTACCAACGGAAGGTCGGATTGCTTTTTGCCAAGGGGCAAAGTGAGATAGCCGTTAATGGTCATACCATCGCTTGCTTTGTATGAGACAGGCTTCATCTCGCAAAGCTCGTCGGGTTTAAGGTCCGGATTAATATCGCCGAGCTTGGTTAACTTATTGGAGGCCTTCTCGTACAGGTAGTACGAGCCTGGGTTACGGTCTGTATAGGTGGTTACGATAAACTTATTCTCGGCACTGTCGCGGTCGGTTATACTGATCTCGTTTCCTTTCAGGTCGTTGCCAAGCCTGTCGTAAATGCTTTTAATGTCCGGGTCTAAAAAGTGTTTCTGGGGCTTTCCGGCATCCCAGGTTACCAGCTCTATCTTATGGCTATTCCTTGAATACTGGTAGTCCTGTATATCGGCATTATCGGAGGCGAAGATCACCCTGCGTTCCTTGCCGTCCTCCGCATTTATTTCAACCACGGCCGATTTATCACGGTTGACGTTAGACAAAGCGTAAAAATAATTTTTCTCGCCGGTGAAGGCAATAGGCTTAACCGAAGTTTTAAAGTTGTTGGCGATGATACGTTTAAAGGGCACATCATCATTAGGGCGGTATAGTATTGATTCATCTACCCCGTCTGATGCTTTTACCAGGCGAATTTTACCATCGGCATCGGGATACCATTGGGTAATGTTGCCCGGGTTAACGAGGTAGGGCGTAAGCTCACCGGTTTTAATATTGAGCCGATAGATGTCGAAATTTGCAGGGTCGCGTTTATTCATCCGCACGGTAATAATATCGGGCGCCTGCCTGTCGCGGCTGAGGATGGCTATACGTACCTTCTTTTGCGAGAGAACAGGGTGCACTTTCAGCGTCGAAACGTCCAGTGCGTACATTTCGATCTGGTCGAGCCCTATATTGTCTTTAAAAAAAGCGATCTCATTGTTATACGTCCAGAAGTAATCACCGCGTACCGCGTAATCGGTAAAGGAGGTGGCCATTTGCTCCCTGCCATTGGCAAGGGATTGGATAAACAGGTTTTGCTTGTCTTTATAGGGCCTGAGATACGATATATACTTGCCATCGGGCGAAATGCGGTAAGCAACTTTTTCGGGGGTTTTAAAAAAATCGATGACGGGTATAGGCGATGGATGGTCGGCACAACCGCTTAAAAGCGCTGTAACACAGGCAATAAATAATACTCCAAAACGCTTTAACATTGGTTTGTCCCCGATATTGTTAATCAGGTTAAATTATACAATTAACTTTAGCAATTCAAACTGTCACTACAATTTTACCGGGTTATTTGGCCTTCGGCCCGTTTATTATTAATAGCCCGGCATATTAAATATATGTATGTTCCGTTATCATTAACGTTTGATCATAATTACAGCAGGGCGGTATAAATCGTTTGCTCACCATCAAATTAAAAAAGCTATTTTTGGAATTAATGAAGCGAATTATTCTTTGCATTTTACTGATCACCATGGCTTGTACTGCGCTGTTTGCCCAGGATAATGAGCTGGCGCTGGCCAAACAATATGCATCGAACGGCGAGGAACAAAAAGCGCTTGATATCTATCAAAAACTCTATAAAGAAAATAACGAAGCCTACTTTTCGGTGTATGTGAATAGCCTGCTGGGATTGAAGAAGTTCGACGAGGCCATCAACACCACCAAAAAGCTGATGCGGAAGCATCCGGACGACCGGCAGTATAACATTGCCCTTGCCAACGCCTACACGCAACAGGGCTCGGTTGATAAGGCGAATGCCATTTACGATGATCTGATCAAAAACCTGCAGCCCGACCAGGGGCAGATCTCCATGCTGGCATCGTTATTTTATCAGAACGCCAATGTTGATTATGCGATAAAGATCTTTCTGCAGGGCCGCAAGCTGATGCAGAACGACCAGCTATTTTCGTACGAACTGATCAATCTTTATCGTTACAAGAGAGATAAGACAGCGCTGGTTGAGGAATACCTCAATTTTTTGCCTACCAATCCGCCATTCATCACGCAGGCCGAAAATACCATGGCCAATTTGTTTGAAGGCGCCGCTGATTATGATATTCTGAAAATTGCGCTACTGAAACGGATCCAGAAAGATCCGCAACAAACGCTCTATCCCGAGCTGCTTACCTGGCAGTTTATGCAGCAAAAGCAGTTTGATATGGCCCTGAACCAGGCCCTGGCCTTAAGCCGCCGGCAGAATGATGATGGGAACGCCATATTTGAACTTTGCCGCACACTGAATGCAAACGAGGCTTATGACACCGCCATACGCGGGTATGAATACCTTGTAAGCAAAGGGAAAGAGCAGCCACTGTATATTCCATCGAAAATTGAACTGATCAATACCAGGAACCTGCGGGTAACATCGGGCAAATACACCAAAGAAGATCTGCTCAGCCTTGAAAAGGATTATAACGACCTGCTTACCGAATTTGGTAAAAATCCTAATACCGTTTTTGCCATGCAGAAACTGGCTAACCTGCAAGCCTTCAAACTGCACAAAATAGCGGAAGCAAAAGCCCTGCTGGAAGAGGCCGCAAAAATACCGGGCGTAAAGCCATCGTTACTGGCCAGTTGCAAGCTCGATCTTGGTGATGTTACGCTCCTGGACAATAAGCCATGGGATGCTACTTTGCTTTACAGCCAGGTAGAACTGGATTATCCGAATACGGCCACAGGGCAGGACGCCAAGTACCGCAACGCCAAGCTGGCTTATTATACCGGCGATTTTAAGTGGGCTAAAGGTCAGCTGGATGTACTGAAAGCCGCTACATCGCAGCTGATAGCTAATGATGCGCTTAATTTGTCGCTGCTGATCTCTGATAGCATGGTTGCCGACACTTCCGGCGCCGCGTTAAAAATGTATGCGCGGGCAGATATGTACCTGTTTGCAGAGCAGCCGGAAAAAGCCATGACCACCCTCGACAGTATCGACACCAAGTATCCCGGCAACTCCCTTACCGACGATATCCTGATGGCGAAGGCCCGCCTGTTTATCCAGCAGAAAAATTATGCAGATGCGGTGCCGCTGCTGAAAAAGATTGCCGAGGAACATAGCTTCGATCTTTGGGCCGACGACGCCGTTTTTATGCTGGGAGATATTTATGAAAACCAGCTGAATAATAAGGATCTGGCTAAAATGTACTATCAGAAAATAATAACCGACTACGCCGGAAGCCTTTATATTAATGAAGCCCGTAAACGTTTCAGGTTGCTGCGGGGAGATAAGAATGAGACTTCGTCTTAGGTGAGTGGTTGATTAAGTTGATTGAGAGAGTAGTTGATTAAGTAGGATATTGAAAAAATTAAAGGATATTTACGTGCCCGAACTTAATCACCTTGTTTTAACTTAATCTAACCTAATCAACTCAATCCTCCACTCACTAATCCACAAAAACACTACCTTTGCGCCGATGATAATATTCAATGATACCGTAATTGTTGAGGAAGCAATTCACGAAAAATGGCTTGCCTGGATGCAGCAGGTTTATATTCCGGCCGTAATGGAAACCGGGTATTTTAAATCGTACCAGGTGCTCACCGTTATCGATTCGCCGAACGAAGGTGTTACCTATTGCATACAGTACAACGCCGAATCGATAGAAGATTTTAACGAGTTTTATAACCATCACCTGCACCGCCTGCAGGAGATGCACAATGCGGCGTTTGAAAATCAGTTCCTGATGTTTAACACCCTGATGAAAACCGTAAGTTAGAATGAAAGTAACCAAGACGGATATTGAAGGACTGCTGGTAATTGAGCCACGTATTTTTAATGATGATCGCGGCTACTTTTATGAAAGCTACAGCAAGGCAAAATTTGCCGAAGCAGGGATAGATATTGACTTTGTACAGGATAATCAGTCGTTTTCACATAAGGGCACAGTACGCGGACTACATGCCCAGGCACATCCTTTTGCACAGGGGAAGTTGGTGCGGGTGATAGCCGGCAAAGTATTGGATGTGGCGGTCGACGCACGGAAGAATTCGCCCACCTACGGCAAACATTTCTCTGTTGAATTAAGCGGTGATAATAAACTACAGTTCTGGATCCCGGCCGGGTTTTTACACGGTTTTTCGGTGCTGGAGGATAATACAATATTTACTTACAAGGTAAACAACTACTACGACAAGGCTTCTGAAACCGGCGCTTTGTGGAATGATCCCGATCTGAATATCGACTGGGGATTTCCGGCAAATGAAGCCATTGTTTCTGCAAAGGATGAGGTGCTTCCTAAGTTTAAGGATTTTGTAAGCCCATTTTAACCGTTGATTTTTTTGATTACATTGACTACGCTGATTGATTTCACCGATTGAGGGTGATCACATCGATAAAAAAAGACCGCTGGATTTGAACCGGCGGTCTTTTTTGTTAGGGACAAGACTTACGAAGTTTAACTCGAATTGTTTTCCTTTAAAGGCCTCGTTGAGGGCTTCGCCGTTTAAAACTTCGTAAGTCTCTATAAAAGCTTGCTACTTTATCAAATTATACAGCTCATCCAGTTTAGGGCTGAGGATAATCTCTATCCGGCGGTTCTTGGTACGGGCATCCGCGGTGTCACTGCTGTCGATAGGCTGATACTCGCTTTTACCGGTGGCGGTAAGACGATGCGGATCAACCTTTTCAACTTCGGTGAGGTAACGGCAAACCGAGGTAGAACGCAGTACACTCAAATCCCAGTTATCTTTGATCTGCCCCAGGTTAATTACCTTTTTATCATCGGTATGGCCTTCAACGGCTATGTTGATATCGGGCTCTTTATTTAATACCGCTGCCAGCTGGCTTAAGGCCTGTTTACCACGCGCATCGATAACGATGCTGCCGGATGGGAACAACAGTTTATCTGTAAGCGATACATAAACCTTGCCGTTGCGGATATCAACCGTTAAGCCGTTTTGTTGGAAGCCTAACAACGCTTTCTGCAGTTTTTCTTTCAGGGCGTTGGTGGCTTCATCGCGTTTGTGAAGGGCGTCTTCCACTTCCTTTAGGCGAGCTTCACGCTTTTTCAGATCGGCAGAGAGGGCGCTTACCTTTGATGAACTTTCGCTCAGGTTATTGTTCAGGGCCCCGTATTTATCATTCAGGTTGTTGTAGTTGCCTTTCAAAGCGTCATAATTACCCTGGGCCTCGCGGATGAGGCGGTGCAGGCGCATGGTATCGGCGCGCAGCATGGCTACCGTATCGGTAAGGGCGTTGGCCTTCATTGACAGTGAGTCGCGCTCGGCAACCAAAGCTTTATATTTTTTAGGCGACATCACCACGCAGGCGTTCAGCCCCAAACAGAAAAGGACGGCAATTAAGAGATAGTATCTGGTTTTCATAGGGTAAATTAAAGATCTATTGCATTATTTAGAAAAACATTTAACGGATAAATTTTACTGCAAATTGTGGCAATGTTCTTAACTGCGTTTTTTTTCATTAATTCCTTGTCGTCGAGGTAATGGAAAGCCACAAAGCTTTTGAGTTTTAAAAGGTCGATATTCTCATTTTCGGCGCTATAATCGCGCGGCAGGGTTTTCAGGGTTTCCTGTTTCCTGAAATCGCCGAAGAGCTTCACAAACTCAGGCTCGTCAATTATTTTTTTCAGATCGTTACCGTTATAATCTATTTCCTGGCGGATGGCTTTCAGGTGGTCGGCTTCGGGCATCCAGTAGCCGCCGGCAATGAACGATTTTCCGGGCGTAATGTGCAGGTAATATTCGGCGCGGCCAAGTTTAAGTCCGCGGGTAGGCAGGCTTACGCCGAAGTTGTTTTTGTAAGGCGTTTTGTCTTTGCTGAAACGGATATCGCGGTAAATGCGCATCACACATTTTTTTCCGTCGAAGTCCGGGTCGATACCCGGATCGATCTTGTGCATTTCTTTAAGCAGTTCGCTCGTGAATGCTATTACATCTTCGCGGGCGGTATCATACCGTTCCTTATTTGCCTGGAACCATTCGCGGTTGTTATTGTCGATCAGTTCTTTTAAAAAATCAAAGGTATGGCGCTGTATCATCGGTATCTAAATGCGGCTGATAGTTGATCTTGGGCGACAGCCAATATAAAAGTAAAACGCGTGAATATCTGAAATTTATTGGCGAAAGCACCAGGCATCCCATCAAAATTACGCCGGTATAAAGCCAGGGCGACTCGTTGTTGCCGGTAATGAGCCAGGTTAATGCAGCTATCATTATCGCTTCGCCCACGTTAAGCGCATAACTTACATACATGGCGGCGTAGAAGTAGCCGGGCTCTATCTCGAAGTGTAAATTACAGCGCGGGCAGGTATCATGGATCTTGTTAGAACCGAAGTTATACAAGCCTCCGCTAAACATATTGCCCCGGCGGCATCGCGGGCATTTGGTATGCAGCATGGCCCATCGTTTGGGTGTTTCGGTGGATGGGGAGTTCATAGTCGATTGTTCATAGTTCATAGTAGAAAATGAGCCAGAAATTAAGAGCCGGAAAAATTCGGGTTCCGGCTATGAACTATGAACCATCAACTATGAACTAATCAATTAATTTAAATGCAGTTTTTTTTCAGGCATGTTAAGGTCAACATCTTTGCGGCGGTATTTTTTATACCAGATATAGCCGCCAATGGCCACCGCAAGATAAGGTGCGGCCAATAAAAACATGATGCCATTGTTAAGACCGTTGGCCATGTGACCGCCGTTGGCTTTATTGGTAGCCACCTGTGCGGCACACTGCGCACATTGAGAAAAGGCAGGAACCGTTCCCACAACTATCAACCCAAAAACAATAAGAGCTAAAGCAATTTTTGCGCTTGTTTTCATGGCGGTAAATTTACGGATTAATTTCCCGGGATGCAATTTTTTGCCGAAGCTGGAAGCTTCGGTCATGCTTAGCCACGAGTTACGCTGCGTTAAACTCGGGCAGCAATAAAATAGATCGCGGCAGTTAATTTTTAATTTGGTTTGCCTGATGCGAGTTCGCGGTTGGCCCATTTTACGGCCAGCTTTTCGCGATATTGGGCGTAGTTGGCCTTAAAGGTCATTTTCAACACGCTATCTAAACCGCCTTTAACGGCCAGGTTATATACGCTTGCCATTTTGCGGCTGATGGAAGCATCCCAGGCGCGCAGGCTGAGTGAGTAGCCGCCCTCCACGTATTTCATCCAGTGCCAGTAGCCGGTTGGCATAAACAAGGTATCGCCATGTTCTAAAAACAACTCTATGCCTTCCACACCGTTAAGCGCCGGGAACTTTTTAAGATCCGGTTTCAGTACATCATAATCCTCGAGTGCATAAGTTGCGTTGGGGATGCAGTATAAGCGGCGTTTCCATTTGTTTTCGAACAGAATGATGTGCTTTTTACCGCCGAAATGTGTATGAAAGATATGCGGAAGATCGATATCGTAATGCAGGAAAGTAACCGAATTTGAACCACCGAAGAACATAGATGGCATGCTTTCGAGGAAGCCGCCCATCAGTTCTTTGGGGAAAGAAATATCGTTAAGAAGTTCCGGCGCGTGCTTGAAGATATTGAAAAAGAAGATCCTTAGCTCCGTCGGCTCCGACATGATGAGATCGATATATTTATCAAAAGGCATTTCTGCCGCGCGGGAATTGATGGGTTTTGAGGGATCGGCTTTGGAATTGTCATACAGCGGCACCACTTTATCACCCACCACTTTTTTCAGGTATTCCGGCGTCCATTTTTCACGTGCGGCCCAATCGTTGGTGAGGCCTTTTATAACCAGCGGGCGACGGGGTTTCAGATAATTAGCTTCAAAATCTGCGGGGGTAATGGTATCTACTGTATCTATCGGGCGTAAAATGAAGCTCATATCCTATTGCAATTCCTGAATTTAATATAAGCCAAAATAAAACTTATTACCGGGAAAGCAACAAAATAACGAAATAAAATGGCGAAGTGTATTAACACCGTGTTAAAAATATTTGTACTTGAATCTCCTCAGGTAATCCTGTTAGGTTAATTAAATTATTTTTATAAGATTTGGTAACATAAACCCAACACACAATTTATTTATGACCCCTATTAAAAAACTTGCGTTGCTTTGCGCAATGATCTTTGTTTATGTCACGGCATCGGCCCAGATCGAGGTGGCAAAATTATCAAGCAAAGGCTTTTCTCCCTTCGGCGTAGGCGCTTACCTGAATTTTGCTATTCCAATAACCTACGGCAACGCGGCCGTTGTAGAAGGCGGTTTGTATTATTTCAGTCAGGATGGTTCGCACATGGCAGTTGCACCTGTTATGGCAGGCTACCGGCAGTTGCTTGGACAGGATGACTTTGGCTGGTATGCCGAGCCAGTTGCCGGTTATACCTTCGGCGCTACCGATATCCAGAAATTTGACGCCAATGGCGCCGCGCTTTACAAACCCGGTAACGGCGGCGAGCTGGATCAAAAAGTTGGCGGCCCGATTGCCGGGGTAGGGTTTGGTTATTTATTTGAGCCTTCGGGCAGGATACAATTCAACATAAGCCTGCGCGCCGAACACGTTTTTGTTACCGGCGGCGACCCGGGGCTTACCATTGTTGCCCTGCGGATATCGCATAGTTTCTCGTTCGGCAGAAGGGATTAGAGATCGATATAAATCGGAGACGTAAAGCGTTGCGCCTCTACGGATTATACGGGTTCGCCGTTTATCAACGCCTTATTGGCACGCTTAACAGCCAGTTCTTCTTTCCAGCCCATGTAACGGTCTTTGAAGTTCTTCTTCATCACATCGTCGAACTTGCGCTGTACGGTGAGGTTGTATAGGCTTTTGGCCTTGATAGCCCATGATTTGTCCCAGGCGCGAAGCGAGATAGAGAACGAACCATCAAGATATTTCATCCAGTGCCAGTAGCCGGTTGGCATAAACAGGGTGTCGCCATGTTCTAAAATTGCCTCCTGACCTTCAACACCGTCCAGTGCCGGGAACTGATTAAAGTCCGGATTTTCAATGTCGTAATCTTCCAATGCGTAAGTGGCGAAAGGGATGCAGTACAAACGTTCTCTCCACTTATAATCGAAAAGGATCACATGCTTACGGCCATTGAAATGGGTGTGAAAGATATGCGCCAGGTCGATATCGTAATGCAGGAAGGTAACCGAGCCTGCGCCCCCGAAGAACATGTTGGGATATTTATCGAGAAAGCCGCCCATCAGATCGGTCGGGGAGCGATAATCGTCCAGCAGGCCGGGGGCATGTTTTATCGGATCGAATAAAAAGATACGGAGATCGGTGGGCTGCGTCCGGATCAGATCGATATAGTCGCCGAACTTCATTTCGGCAGCAGGTGCATTGATCGGTTTCGACGGATCAGCTTTTGCACTATCGTATAACGGTACTATTTTATCACCTACAGTTTCCTTCAGATAATCGAAGGTCCATTTTTGAAGGGCAGGCCAGCTTTGGGTTGCCTTGCGGATAATTAACGGTCGACGCGGGTTTAAATAATTATTAACAAAATCTTCTTTGGTGATATTGTCAACGCTGTCGATAGGGGTTAAAATCAAACTCATGTTCACAATTACTTAACAGGCAAAAATAATTAAAACGATAAAATGAGCGAAAACGAGGCTTTTTTTGTGATATTTTACTGACAGAGTTTTTTGAGGAAAGTTGGCAGTGTGCAGTTGCCAGTTTGCAGTAAAAAACAAGAGCCGCTTCTTTGGGAGCGGCTTTGTTTAAAAATTAATTGTCAACTGTCTATTAATAGTTGTCAACTTTTAAGGGCTGGCAAATGCAAACCTGCAACTGCCAACTGCTTAGTTAGGCATCAACACAGTATTCACTACATGGATCACGCCGTTGCTTTGGAAAACATCGGCAATGGTGATCCATGATTTGTTGCCTTTTTCATCAACCAGGTACAGTTTTTTACCATCGGCCATAGCGGTTAGCGTGCCGCCCTGAACGGTTTTCAGCTTAGCTTTGCCGTTACCTGCTTTTACCTGCATCCACAGGTCTTTGGCACTTAAACGACCTGCAACTACGTGGTAGGTCAAAATTTTGGTGAGCGTGGCTTTGTTTTCAGGTTTTACCAGGTTATCAACCGTGCCGGCAGGCAGTTTACCAAAGGCTTCGTCGGTTGGCGCGAATACGGTGAAGGGACCTGCGCCTTCGAGGGTTTCAACCAGGCCTGCTGCTTTAACTGCTGCAACAAGGGTTTTGTGGTCCTTTGAGTTTACGGCGTTCTGGATAATGTTTTTGGTTGGATACATGGCGGCGCCACCAACCATTTTAGTTTGTGCGTTTGCTTTCGGCGCAATTGCAATAGCTGCTAATGCAAAGGCCGCGATCATTAATCTTTTCATAATTGCGAGATATTTTTTGTTTTTGATGGAGATACGGCAGGCATATAATCTGCGGTTTTTACAAGGCCGGTAATTCGCATAGCCCAGAGTTTTAAGTACTTTTAAACCGGATATGTCTTTTTTACGTAGGTACGCGCTCTCGTAAATTTGTTGATAATCAAGTTGTTATTTCGGGGATATTGGATTAAATTCAGGTCAAAAAAATGGATATGACCGTAGCAGAATATATAAGCGTACAACCGGCAGAGCGACAGGCGCAGATGAAAGCTTTGCACGAGGCCATACTTGCCAATGATAGTACAGTAGAACCTGTTATAGAGGCAATGATGAGTAAGGATATGATTCTGTACAAAGAGCGTAAGTATATGAAATACGGTTTGGCGGGTGTTAAAAATTACATGTCGTTACACTGCATGCCTATTTACATGAACCCGGTGCTGCATGCAAAATACGGAGCGTTGCTGCCTAAGGCGAAAATTCAGAAAGGCTGCGTGAATTTTGCGAATTCAGACGAATTACCTGTAGAGATTGCGGCTGCCCTGATTGCCGATTGTGCCGGTATTAGCATTGCTGAAATATTGGAGAACCGGAATAAGAAGAAAAGATAACCTGGAAGCGATAATAAAGCTCTCTCTATCTCTGTGCCTTCTTTGTGATCTTTGCGATTAAAAAATAATTACGGAGATACAGAGAAATTCACGGAGAACACCGCGGAATTTCTTAAAAAAACAATTCCGATGCAATATGATCGGCATAAAGCTTACCGTTTTGGGTTAGTGTTATTATAGTGCCCTGCCGTTGTATCCATCCTTTTTCCAGGAACTCAATTGCTGCTTTGTTCAATTCATCGGATGCATCTTTGGCTATGGTGTTTAACTTGCTTAAATCAAGGCCCCAGATGGTGCGGAGGGAGGTCATGATGTATTCGTTGAGGCGATCGGTTTCGGTGAGGAACTCTGTTTCGGCAGGGATGTCGCCAGTCTCTAACGATTGAATATATTTGGCGTTATTGGCCACATTCCATTGGCGGGTTTCGCCGTTAAAGGAATGCGCCGACGGGCCTATCCCGAGATATTTCACGCCCTTCCAGTAATTGGAATTATGGAGCGAGTAGTGGCCAGGTTTGCAAAAATTGGAGATCTCGTAATGTTCAAAGCCGTGCTGCTGCATGGCGTCCATCAGTAAAACAAACTGGGCGGCGCTTTGATGATCGTCCATCGGCGCCTGTTTCTTTGTTTTGATGAATGAGGCCAGCGCGGTCTTAGGCTCAACCGTCATGGAGTAAGAGGATACATGCGGAATATCCAGCTCAAATATTTTATCGAGGTTTTGTTTCCAGCGGGTATCGGTTAAAAGGGGATAACCGTAAATCAGATCGGCGGTGATGTTCTCGAAGCCTGCATCCTGCGCGCGCTTTATGGCAGCTTCGGCTTCTGCGGCGCGATGCACGCGGTTCATCCAAATCAATTCATCATCAAAAAAAGATTGTATGCCGATGCTGAAACGGTTGATATCGGTTTGGCGCAGCGCCTGCAGTTTAGCTTTATCCAGGTCGTCGGGATTAGCCTCGATGGTGATCTCGGCGTTGGAAGCTACTGTGTGCAGCGAGGTAATTGTGCCGAGCAGGCGGTTAAGTTCGGCGGCGCTGAGTATCGATGGGGTGCCTCCGCCGAAATAGATAGTTTCTATAGTTTCATTATCCAGGTAGTTTTTTTGCAGGCGAAGTTCTTTGCCGAGCGCATTCAGTAATTCATCCTTATATTTTAAAGAGGTGCTGAAATGAAAATCGCAGTAATGACATGCCTGTTTGCAAAAGGGAATATGGATATAGATACCGGCCATGCGGCAAAGGTAACAGATATTGACGGGTGTTTATACCTCCCGTCTACATCATAACTAAGTCAGCTTTTTATCGACGAAGCCGTTATACGGTTTATTACGCATCATAGCCCAGGTACGGTCGTACGATGCGATATAATGAACTTTCAACATCACACCCATACAAATCCCAAGTTTAAAATAACCGAGACCAAGCAACGCAAGAACGGCGGCTCCGAATAATGTCCATTCCATTAACAGGCGTATTATTCCGGGTATTTCAACAGGTGCAGGCTTGGGGTCATTTTGTATGCGGAAAACGCCCCACAATGTTGCCGCTATTAACGGCAAACCAACCGCCGCAGCATATCGCAACCATCCTCCGGCAATGTGCCAGCCCCAACAGGCAAAGGCGATCAGCATGGCTATTTCCAACAAAAAACGAACGGCAAGATTAATGGGGTTGGTGTTCATGTTCATGTTTTGATATGTTCACCGGAATGCCTTATTAAGAAAATGGCTTTAATAAGACCCAAACCAGTAATTTAACGCTAAATTAATTACGCGGCTTATAAAACAACAAATTAATAAGGTAATTTTGCGCCTTTATTACCAGGTACATCATAATGCGTTTAATTGTTTGCTGTTTGTTTTTTGTGATCACCGTTTTTGCTGCATCAGCTGCGCAGCGCGATTCGGTTGCTGCAAAAAAGGACTCCGCCACAATTGCAGCACGACCAAGGTTTTATGTAAAGCCTGATTCGGCAGCAGTAGCTCAGGCCAACCGTGAGCAATTTATTGCCGACTCGCTGGCGATGATCTGGCTGATGCCCGACCCTAAAAGAGAAAATAAATTCCTTACTTCGCTTAATAAAAACCCATTTACCGGTCCAAATTCATTTTTGAATATCACCGTTAAAAAGAATACAGCGCTCCGCACCGGCGACCTGCGCACCTGGCGCGACCAATGGATCATAGCCGCAATAATAGGGTTGTTGATTTATACCGGCCTGCTTAACTTGTTTTTAGGAAAGGATGTTAAAATAGTGGTGCAATCGTTTTATAACAAACATGCTGTGTCTGTGCTGGATAAGGAGGGAGGCGTGATCAACACCTGGGCTTTTATCGGGTTGTTTGTGCTGTTCAGTTTAACTTTCGGATTGGTGCTGTACCAGCTTACGTCCTATTTTAAGGTAAGTTATTCTATTGGCGGGTTTCAGCTGTTCATTATGTTATCGGTGCTCATCAGCCTGTTGTTTGCATTGAAATTCCTGGTGCTTAAATTTATAGGTTTTGTTTTTGATGTGAACAAGGTAGTGAGCGAGTACATCGGCATTCTGAACCTCACTTATTTTAACATAGCTTTTGTATTACTGGCGGTTGCCATCTGCTTCAGCCTTATCCCGGCGAAGTATATTCCCGGGCTGCTGGCGTTTACGCTGATAGCTGTAGCCGTGATATTTGCGTGGCAGTACCTGCGTAACAGCGTGAATATCATTTCTAACATTCGATTTCATAAATTTTATTTATTTATCTATCTTTGTGCCCTCGAAATTTGCCCAATTTTAATTTTAATTAAGGCACTTAATATATAATTTTTGGCAGTTATACTAATTGAATTTGGAAGAGAGAAAGAAAAAGGTTAAAAGCATTTTGGTGACATTGCCTAAACCTGAAAATGACAAAAATCCATACGCTGAGCTTGCTAAAAAGCTTAACCTGAAGATCGACTTCAGGTCGTTTATCCATGTGGAGGGCGTGCCGGCGAAAGATTTTCGTAAAGAAAAAATTAACCTTGCAGATTTCAGCGCGGTAATTTTTACCAGCCGTAACTCGGCCGACCATTTTTTCAGGATCTGCGAGGAGATGCGTTTCGAAGTGCCGGTTGAGATGAAATATTTCTGCCTTTCGGAAACTATTGCGCTTTATCTTCAAAAATATATTCAATACCGCAAACGGAAGATCTTTTTCGGAAAGCAAACCGCTTCGGACCTGGCCGAAGTACTGAAAAAGCATTCAGGCGAGAAGTTCCTTTACCCATGCTCAGACGTAGCCGCTGAGGAAACACAAAAGTTCCTGCTTGAGAACGGTTATAACTTTACGCCTGCGGTACTTTTCCGCACCGTATGCAGCGATCTTTCTGACCTGGCCGATGTGTTTTATGATATCATCGCATTTTTCAGTCCGTCGAGCATCCAGTCGCTTTATAAAAACTTTCCCGATTTTAAACAGAACAATACCCGTATAGCCGCTTTCGGTGCAACAACACACAAAGCTGTGCTGGAAGCCGGGCTGATCATGGATATTCCGGCCCCTACGCCGGCAGCGCCTTCAATGACCATGGCCATTGAACAATATTGTAAACTGGTAAATAAGTAACGGAACTAAAATATCTGAGAAACCGTTTTTGCGCCGCAGAAACGGTTTTTTTGTTTTAGGATAGTTGTGAAAACCACACTTTATCTGCCAATATCACTGATAATTAGCATAAGTTAAACCACCGGTGCGGCTTAAGCCTTGGTTAATCAATTATTTAACTTATTGAATAAGGGAAGTATATTGTACACTTAATCAACTACTTAGCACAGTTATCAAACAATATACTTAACTTAGTGGAATTAATTTAACGCGGCCGCAACCATTCCCCTTGAAATAACGTAAAAATGGGAACTAATTAATAGATATCAGAGCCGGAGAGTTAATTAGAATTACGCGTTTATTAGCTATTGGTTTATGATATTTCAACTATAAATAGGGTAGATTTGACTGATAAAAAATGTTTTTTGCATTTTAATCGGTCAAAATTAATATATTCGGGGGTCACTTTGTGTTATATTTATATAGCTAACATTGATTTTTAAAATGAAACAATTATACTTTTTATTGGCCGTTGTGTCAGTTGGAATATTAAGCGGCTGTGGCAAAGGCGGCGACAGGGGTGAACTAACGGGTGTGCCGGAACGTTCATTCCGGGCTGAAGTTCCCTACGGAATGGTGTATATCCCCGGCGGCTCCTTCCTGATGGGCCAAACAGATCAGGACATTACCTTCTCACAAATCGAGCAAACCAAGCAAGTTACCCAGCCTCCCTTCTTCATGGATCAAACCGAAATCTCGAACAGCCAGTACAGGCAGTTTGTGAACTGGGTGCGCGATTCAATTGCCATTACCAACTATTTAGGTGATGATAAATATTATATGAAACCGGCAAAGGGCGCTACCGCACCTGCCAACGGTAAAAAGTATATCAATTGGGCTTATGTAAAAAAATATCCTGTAATGAGCGCCCGTAAAGGAAAAGGCGCGGCTGCAAATGCTTCTAAATTACAGGGCATGTACTACCAGGGCGATGACCGCGTTTTTGACCGCGACGAACTGGATGTACGCCTGTTAAAATATAACTACGCTTTAATGGTGTTGCGTAACGCTGCCGACTATCATAACGATAAAACCAAAAAACGTTCTGATTTCATTTTCCGCGATACAGTTCCGGTTTATCCTGATACGCTGGTTTGGCTGAGCGACTTTTCATACGCTGCCAACGAACCGATGACCGAAGCGTACTTTTCGCATCCGGCTTTCCGTAACTATCCGGTTGTGGGCGTTACCTGGCGCCAGGCGCGTGCTTTCACCGTATGGCGTACACGTTATAATGAGGCATACAAAGATTCAAGAAAGTTGCCGCACCGCGCACCATACCAGTTGCCAACCGAGGCCCAGTTTGAATATGCTGCCCGCGGCGGAAGGATAGGTACCGATTACCCCTGGGGCGGTCCTTATGCCAAAAATGCAAAAGGCTGTTTATTAGCTAACTTTAAACCAGGCCGCGGTAACTACACCGACGACGGTGCAGCTTATACTGTAAATGTGAAGTCGTATTTCCCTAATGATTACGGCTTATATAATATGGCAGGTAACGTTGCCGAATGGACACTATCATCATTCGACGAATCTGCGTCGACCTTTGTGCATGACCTTGCACCTACTTTTAATTACGAAGCAAAGCCATCTGACCCTGAAGTACTGAAACGTAAAGTTGTACGCGGCGGCTCATGGAAAGATATCGGCTTCTTCCTTCAAAATTCAAAACGTACTTATGAGTACCAGGACACCGCTAAATCATATATCGGGTTCCGTTGTGTAACAGAATACTTAGGCCGCGACCTGAGAGACAAACGATAAGCACTTTAAAAACCAAAAAATAACATTTAATCTTTTTTTAAAATTACTATGGCTGGGAAGAAACAACCTTACGGAATTAATAATATCGTATCATGGGGCGCTACAGTGGTTATTGTGGGTCTTATGTTTAAAATATTGCACTGGCCAGGCGCTACCTGGTTCATTGCAGGGGGCTTATCGGCAGAAGCAATTCTGTTCTTCCTTTTAGGATTTCAGCGTGAGGAAAAAGAAATTGACTGGCGCCGCGCTTATCCTGAACTGGATGAGGATTATGACGGCGAATTACCCAAAGCTGCTCCGCGCAAGGCAGTAGCCCAGGGCGACAGTTTTTCAAATACCGCGGCTTTAGACGCTATGCTGGCCGAAGCTAAAATTGGCCCGGAACTGATCAACAGCCTTGCCAACGGTTTGAGAACCTTCGGCGACAAAGTGAACTCTATTTCACGCGTTACCGATGCGGGCGACGCGACTATTGCCTTCACTAATAAAATTAAGCAGGCAACGGCAAGCTACGATGCTTTAGGCACTCAATTTGAAAAAGCATCGGCAAACTTAGCTGAAATGGCCGCTTCAAATATCGATTCAAAATCATACCACGAGCAGGTTCAGAAAATGGCGAAAAATTTAACGTCGCTGAACGCTGTTTATGAACTGGAGTTACAGGATTCGAGCAATCACCTGAAATCGATGAATAAATTCTATTCTGATATGGCTGTTACGCTCAGTAACTTTAACGATTCGGCAAACGATTCGAAACAGTTTAAGGATGAAGTTAGCCGCTTAGCTAAAAACCTGTCGACACTGAATTCGATATACGGCAACATGCTTTCGGCAATGAATCAGCCGCGCGTAAATAACTAAGGGATACTGTTTATTTAATTAAAAGACATAACATTATAGCAAATGGCTGGAGGTAAACAAACCCCAAGACAACGAATGATGGGTATCCTTTACCTGGTACTTTTGGGCCTCGTGGCGCTGAACGTACCGGATAGCTTGCTGGATGCCTTCAAAAATATCACGAATAGTTTGGACGCTTCTACAGCGAACGTAAAAAAAGGTGTTAAGGATACTTATACCACTTTTGAAAATACCAAGCTTAAGGAACAAAAAGACCGCGCTCAACCAATCTACAACAGGGCAAAGCAGGCAAGCGAGACAGCAGAAGACCTTATTAAATATATCCAGGGGCTAAGAGATCAATTGGTTACTGAAGGCGGCGGTATCAATGAAACTACCGGCGACGTTGATAAGAGAGACAACCTTGATATTTCGCCGAATATAATGATCACCAATAAAAAAGGTGAGGAATTAAGGCAGAAGATAGAAAGCACCCGCACAAAATTATTGGAATCCCTGAAGAATGACAAAGAGCGCCAGGGGGTAAATTTTTCACTGAATGCCGAGGCTCCTAAGCAAACCGCAGGTCAGGGCCCGCAAAAGACATGGGAAGAGGCTTATTTTGGTGATGGTATTCCGCTGGGTGCTGCGATTACCACATTGGCGAAAATCCAGACTGATACCAAAAACGCCGAGAACGAAGTTGTAAAACGTATTTTAGGCGAGGCAGAACAGGCGCAGGTTAACCTTGATAAATTCAACGCGGTGGCTGTTGCCCCGACAAGCTATGTGCTGGTTGGTCAGCCTTATACAGCGGAGGTATTCCTGACAGCTTACGATTCAAAACTATCACCTAACATCACTGTGGGCGGTTCGTCGCTACCGGTTGATGCAGGTAAAGGTAAATACAACGGCAGCACCAGCACCGAAGGTTTGCACACCTGGCAGGCTACCATCAGCTTTAAAGACAACGACGGTAAAATACAGACTTACACCACGCCTGCGCAATCTTATATGGTTGCAAGACCATCGGCTGTGGTATCGCCTGAGAAAATGAACGTATTATACATAGGCGTGCCGAACCCGCTTGCAATTTCAGCTCCGGGTATTGCCAAGGAGAAGCTTAAGGTAACTATCAGCAACGGCAGTCTTAGCGGTTCGGGCGGGCAATATACTGCCACAGTTAACAGCCCCGGCGAAGCCACTGTATCGGTATCAGGAGAATTAGCTCCGGGCAAGGTGTCATTTTTGGGAAGTACAAAGTTCCGCGTTAAGCGTATTCCTGATCCCAAGGCAATGTTTGCGGGTAAAAGCGGCGGTAACACAAGCGCGGCTAACATCAGAGCACAAGACAGGTTATTTGCCAAACTGGAAAATTTTGAGTTCGACGCCAAATTTAACGTAACACGTTTTACCATACAGATAGCCAAGCCACGTCAGGATGTGATCACTTACTCTACAACTGGTGGTGAATTATCAGCACAGATGCGTGGAGCTATGGCGAGTGTATCACCAGGTACGACGGTTGTATTTAAAGACATTATAGCAGTTGGCCCCGATGGGTCACAACGCGGGATCGACCCGATAGTATTGATCGCTAACTAAGAATAGAGTTATGAAGACAAGGATTTTAGTTATTTTGCTTTGCGTGCTGGTATCGGCAAGTTATGCGCAGCGCCGCAGAAAAGCAGCTCAGCAGGCCGGGCAGCAACCCGCTGCCCAACAGCCGCAAACGCAGCAGCCTGCCGCGGCTAATCCGCAGCAAACCAATCCCGGTACTACCGGTACCAGCGCTGTTCCGGTGGGGGGAGCGGGTATAAAACCCGATACCTCAAAACGCCCCGGTGGCAAGTTTGAGGCGCCCCTGGATGGCTATTTCAAAAAAACCAATATTTTAAGTGCAAGGGTTACACCGTATCCCAATTTAAGGGAATCGGACGTGGCTTTTGCTAAACGTATATGGCGCGAAGTAGATGTTCGTGAAAAAATGAACACTTATCTTGCTTCACCGAAACAACGCCTGATCGATGTATTGCTGGCCGCTATCGACGCCGGTGAAATGACCGCTTACGACCCGACGCCAACAAAGGATGATCCGGGAGGCGACAGGTTCCTGGTGCCGCTTGCACAGGGCAAAGCCCGTGGCCGTATGGCCGACAGTGCCGTGGTTGATAAATTTGATGCCAACGGTAACAAAATAGGTTCATCGGTACAGGCTGGTGAGTTCAATGCAGATAGCGTTGTGAAATTCCGTATCAAGGAGGATTGGGTTTTCGACCGTCAGCGTTCTATTTTCGAGCCACGTATCATCGGTATTGCACCTATGGTAAAGGTTAAAGTTGGCGCAACTGAAGATTATCAGCCTGCTTTTTGGGTCTATTTCCCTGAAGCCCGCCATGTGCTTGCTACCAAAGAGGTAGTGAACCGCGGTAACGATGCGACAGGATTAAGCTTCGACGACGTATTTGTAAAACGCATATTCACGAGTTACATCGTCAAGGAGTCGAACGACAAGGATGAACGTATCAAGGATTACGCCAATGGTATAGACCGGCTTTACGAGTCCGAACGAATTAAGAAGAACCTGATGGACTGGGAACTGAACTTGTGGCAGTATTAATTTAGTCCGAAAGTCAGTAAAGTCCGGAAGACGAAAAAGATATGGAGCCTCTGCAATTGCAGGGGCTTTTTTGTTGGCTATTAACTGCCGCGAGTTTAGCGCAGCGTAACTCGCGGCACCCGTTATTGTTAGCTTTCAGTTTCCGGCGCTTGTTCAGGAGTATTAAAATATCCCAGAATAGCCTTTGCCTGTTTCAAATTCACTACTTCCTGCAGCTCGGTTTCTGTGGCGGCTTTCACCTTTTTTACTGATTTGAAATATTTGAGCAGTTTTTCGGCGGTGGTTTTGCCGATGCCGTCTATCAGTTCCAGCTCGGTTACGAGGGTGCCTTTATCGCGTTTTTTGCGGTGAAAGGTAATGCCGAAACGGTGTGCCTCATCGCGCAGGTGCTGGATCACTTTCAGTGTTTCCGATTTTTTGTCGAGATACAGCGGGTATTGATCGCCGGGATAATAGAGTTCTTCGAGGCGTTTGGCAATGCCGATGACGGTCAGTTGCTTTTCGATTCCTAACAATTTCAGACTTTTTAAAGCTGCCGATAATTGGCCCTTCCCGCCGTCGATCACCACCAGTTGCGGGAGTTCGGTGCCTTCGTCGAGCATGCGGCGGTAGCGGCGGTGCACGGCCTCCTCCATAGTGGCGAAGTCGTTAGGGCCTTCTACCGTTTTAACGTTGAAGTGGCGATAGTCCTTTTTGGATGGCTTGCCGTCTTTAAAGACCACAATTGCCGATACCGGGTATTTGCCCTGGAAGTTAGAGTTATCAAAACACTCGATATGCCTCGGCAATTGATTCATGCGCAGATCCTTCATCATCTGGGTAAGCAGTCTTTCAGTGCGCACCTCGGGATTCAGCTTTTCATATTGGTCTATTTTCTCTTTTTTGAAGAACTGTACATTCTTTTGAGACAGATCAAGCAGTTTACGCTTTTCGCCCAATTTTGGAACCGTAAACTTGATCAGGTTCGATTCTTCGAGATCGATTTCAAACGGAACGATGATCTCTTTAGAATGGCTTTCGTAGCGGTTGCGGAATTCTGATATGGCCAGCGTTAACAGTTCTTCATCGCTTTCGTCCAATCGTTTTTTTAGTTCGATGGTTTGGGTTTGGGTGATGGTGCCGTTTACCACTTTCAGGTAATTCACAAACGCATACTTTTCTTCCGATGCAATGCTGAACACATCCACATCGGTAATAGAAGAATTCACCACGGTCGACTTACTTTGGTAGGTCTCCAGCAGCTCTACCTTTCTCTTAAGGCGATGCGCGTATTCAAAATTCATGTCCGCAACGGCTTTTTCCATATCGCCTTTCACTCTGCGTAGTACGGCGCCAATCTTACCGTTCAGGATATCGGTGATCTGCTCAATGGTATCGTCGTAATCTTCTTCAGTCTGGTAGTTCTGGCAGGGGCCTTTGCAATTGCCCAACTGGTATTCGAGGCAAACCTTGAATTTGCCTTTGTCTATATTCTCTTTGGTAAGCGGCAGGTTACAGGTACGCAGGGTAAAGGTTTCCTTGATCAGGTCGAGGATATTGTGCATCATGCTGACCGAGGCATACGGACCGAGGTATTTCGAGCCATCACGGATAATGCGGCGGGTCCAGAAGATGCGGGGGTAGTGTTCGTTCTTGATGATGATCCAGGGATAGGTTTTATCATCCTTCAGATCGATATTATAGCGCGGCTGATGCTTTTTGATCATGCTGTTTTCCAGCAGCCAGGCATCAACCTCGGTATCAACAATGGTAAAAGTAATATTGCGGATCTTCGAGACCAGCACTTTGGTTTTACCATTTACATTAAGGTCTTTATTAAAGTAAGTACCCACGCGGTTGCGCAGGTCCTTCGCTTTGCCGATATAGATCAGCTCCTGATGCTCGTCCCAAAACTGATAGACACCGGGTTTATGGGGGACATTCTTTAAAGCTGCACGATGATCGAAGGGGTTATTCATTTAAGCAAAAGTAATAAAAGACTCGTCATTGCGAGGAACGAAGCAATCTCGTAGCCAATTGTCTGAACCATGATTCGCTTGATTTTGGGATTGGGGGATGTTACAAAAGTGAAATCAAGTAAATCCCCTAATCGTATAAATCAAGGTTCAGACAATTAGATTGCTTCCCCGAATACCCGGGATAAGCGTTTCTCGCAATGACAAAGGGGGTTAAAATCCAAGCTTCTTATCCACCTCACCTGTCCCCTGTTGCTGCTGTTGGTAAACATTGCAATCGATGGTAATGCTGAGCCCGTTCTTTGGTGCATCGAAATCTACGTTGCGTTTGATGCCCAGAGCTGGATTATCGTACACGCGTTTCATGAAGCCGGCAAAGATGGGCAGGGCCGTGTTTGCGCCTTCACCGAGGCGGGTTGAACGGAAGTGGATATCGCGGTCTTCGCAGCCTGTCCAAACGCCGGTTACCAACTGCGGGGTGATGCCCATGAACCAACCGTCGGAGTTGTCCTGCGTGGTGCCGGTTTTGCCGCCCACCGGGTTATGGAAACCATATTTGCGGATGAGGCGCGAGCCGGTGCCGTCTTCAATAACACCTTTCAGCATATAGGTCATTACGTAGGCGGTTTGCGCATCCATAGCCTGCACTACTTTTGGCGTGTGGGTGTAGATGACGTTGCCGTTCTTATCTTCTATCCGCAGGATATAAGTTGGCTCGGTCCAGGTGCCGTGGTTGGCGAATACTGAATAAGCGCCGGTCATATCAAACACCGAGGCATTGAACGTGCCGAGGCAAATAGAAGGGTAGGGCGGTACATCGCTGGTAATGCCCATTTTCTTGGTAAGCTCGGCTACCGGCATGGGTTTTACCTCGTTCATCACGTAGGCGGCCACATAGTTTTGTGAATAGCCCAGCGCCTTGCGCAATGTGATGGAGCCTTGCAGGTAATCGGACGACGATTGTTTCGGCGTCCATGGAGCGCCGTAACCTGTGATGGTTACCGGTACGTTGTCTACTTCCTGGCAAGGTGAAAATCCATTCTCTATCGCTACCGAATAGGTAAACGGTTTAGCTGTTGAACCCACCTGCCTTGTCCCTAATTTCACCTGGTCGTATTTAAAATGTTCGAAGTTGGTGCCGCCAACCCAGGCTTTTATATAGCCGGTTGTAGGGTCCATGCTCATCAGCGAGTTGCGGAGCATCATTTTACTGTATACAATGGAGTCGATAGGCTTCATTACCGTATCCACATCGCCGTGCCAGGTGAATAATTCCAGGCTATCGGGTGTATCGAAATTTGCCCTTATCTCTTCTTCCGATTTTCCTTCCAGTTGCAATTGCTTGTAACGGTCGGACCGGAACATGCCCTGATCGAGCAGGAGTTTATAATTCTTGATGGTTTTTGCGCGGTTAATGCCTTTCCAATGCTCATTGAACTGTTGCTGCAGCTGCACCATGTATTCGCGCTGCGCCTCTTCGGCATAATTCTGCATGGTGGCGTTGATGGTGGTATAGATCTTCAAACCATCGCGGTCGAGATCATAAGGAGTACCGTCAGACTTGGTGATGTTCTGATCTTTGAAGATCTTTTGGATCTCCTGTTTTAATACCGCACGGAAATAGGGGGCCGGACCGTCGTTATGAGTAATAGGGCTGAAGTTAAGGCCAAGCGGTTTAGCTTTGAAATCAGCGTATTGACCATCGCTTAAAAAGCCCTGCTTATTCATGAGTTCGAGAATTGTGTTACGGCGGTTCAATGCCCTGTCGGGGTGGCGGATAGGCGAATACACACTGGTACCTTTCAGCATACCTACTAACATTGCTGCCTGATCGGGTGTTAACTTGTCGGGCGTTACGTTGAAATAGGTACGGGCCGCCGATTTGATGCCATAAGTATTGTACGCGCCGAAATCGACAGTATTTAAATACATGGTAACAATTTCCTGCTTGGTGTAGCGCCTTTCCAATTGGATGGCAATGAGCCATTCCTTCAGCTTTTGGGTAAAGCGGACAAACGGGTTACGCGCAATCTCGCCCGAGAACAGGTTTTTGGCCAGTTGTTGTGTAATGGTACTGCCGCCTTGCTTTGGGCCGATCACCGTATGCAGTACTATACTGGGGATACGCTGAAAGTCGATGCCCGAGTGTTCATAAAAACGGGTGTCTTCTGTAGCGATGAGTGCATTAACTACGTTAGGCGATAGCTGCGAATAGTTTACACTCGACCGGTTTTGTACATAATAAGTACCTAAAACACTTTTATCGTCGGCCAGAACTTCGGAAGCCTGGTTACTTTTAGGGTTTTCTATGCGTTGGAACGATGGCAACTGGCCGAACAAACCAAAGTAGGTTGACACCAGCAAAAGTATGGCGATCACAAAAAAAGCGATAACCATTTTCCATATATACCAGTTATATCTTCGAATATCTTCCGGGCGGAGCTTAATGATCATGGTAGTTAAAAATTTCTCTGGTAATACTCGTAGTAATTATCCAATAGTTTTGAATCGGCTAATTTATTGAGATTTTCCTGCGTAATAATGAAAAATACATATTTCTCTTTAGTCGTCTTCATAATATCAGGTAACAGCGGGATGATCTCGCGGGCGTATTTTTTGGCGTCGGCAAGCGTGGCGAACCTGCCAACATATATTATCTGGTTGCTGTTGCCTACCGGAAGCAATTGGTGTTTGATGCCTTTACCCGCATAATTGGCCCTGTTAAACTGTCCGAAACCAAAACGCGTAGAAGCCAGATTAGTTGTACCGCTCATTACATTTACAGCAAAATAATAGTTTGAACTGTCGCGCTCGTTGAAAATAGAGGGTATCAGGTCTGTCTTTTTCAGTTCGGCGGGCGGAGCCCCGGTAATGGCCGCCTGTTGTTGCGATTGGGCAGTAACAGTGTCTGTCCGGGTTGCCGGCGGCGCTGCAGGCTGCTGAACAACCGGTGGTATAACCGGCGGAGCAACCACTGCCTGTTTGACTATCGTATCGGGCTTTTTAACTGCCTGTTTAACTACTGCAACGGTATCCGGTTTTTTTGGCAGCCCGGTCATTTGCTTAACCGGGGCAGGTGTTGGCAGCTTAATTTCAGGTGCTTTAGTTTGCGAAGCCGGAGGGGCGATCTTAACTGCCTGCTGCTGCGGTGCGGCGACTGCTATATCCTGCGGCCTGTCTATCCTTACCTGCTCTACCGGTTTTGGATTGTAAGTTACGACGGGTCTGTAAGCGGTTTCTTCCTGCAATGCCGGGTCGAGGGTAAACGGAATATCCTGCGGATTATCGCCTATAATTACTGCCGGGCGAGCCTGCACTTCGGCAAGGTTCTCATTAATGAAGGCTAACTGGCGCGTAATAAGCGGAGCGATCAGCTTGTCATCGGGGTAGGCTGCAATGATCTTCTTCAGCGTATCGGTAAAGGCATCGGCTTTTTCGCTGTGCCCTTCTGCAACGGCTTTCAGGTAGGCTAACTGAGCCGAGAGCTTATTTCCGGGGTATTGTTTAAGCACCTGCGGTACGCCAGATATAACATCGTTATATTTTTTAGCGGCATACAGATCGAACACCCGGTTATAGGCCGCGGTAAATTCGGCATTCTCGTCTTCCAGCTTTTTGGCATAGTTAGGGTCGGAGATTATTTTGGCGAAAGGCGTATCAGCAAATTCCTTCAACAGGATGTCTTTATAATGACCGGCCTTTTTCGGATCGGCATCGCTATATAAGCGGTATAGATTATAATATATAGCTGCCCGGTTCGGATCATTAGGGAAACGGCGCAATACGTTTTCATAAGCGGTGATGGCTTCGGGTTTATCATTCAGGATATCGCGGTAAAAATTGGCAATATCAACATAAGCATGATAAACTTTAATGTTCGATGCAGCGAGCTTTTCCGGGGTGAGGGGCAAACCTGCTACCAATTCAGCACGGTACCCGCCGGCGTTTACGGTTTTAGGTTTGGCACCGGGCTGGTTGCCAATAGGTGCGTCAGGATCTATTGCGTTCTGATTAACCGAATTGGCGGTAATGTTGGTGTTGGCGCGTGAGCTGCGGCGCCAATCGTCTTCTAACTTACGATCGCCCCATTTGCGTTTAAAGTCATTAAAGCCTTGTGTAACGGCATTGCTGTTATAAAAGTAAAAGGTAGTGCCCGGCGAGCTATTGTTGTTGCCATTGCCATTGTTACCCAACCTGCCTCTGCGCGGATCGAAGCCCCTGTTATTGTCGGTTCCGGTTCCGTTGGTTTCGTTTACAGTATTGGCTTCTAAAGCCACCGCGGCTGCCGACTGTTCCTGCTGCAGCGTATGATCGCTTACCATTTTGTCGATCACCTTGTTCCGGGTAGAATCATTCATTTTTGCAAGCGACTGCAGGGTATCTTCGCGGGCAATAATTTGCAAAGCGTCTGTTAATATTTTCAGGTTATCGGTCATTTTTCTTACCGCCGCGTAGCCCGGATAGTTTGGCGGAAGGCTTATGAGCGTACTGTCATAGTATTTTTTGGCCGTTACATAATCGGCCTTTTCCTTAAAATAGGTAGTAGCCAGGCGCAGGTACGATAGCCCTTTCTGGCTTTGATCTTTCACGCTGTTGCGTACCGAGAGCTTATAATTCTTAATGGCGTCATCAACTTTCTTATCCTTCATCTGCAGTTCGGCCACCTGGTAGTAGATCTGGTCTTTAAACTCTTTGTTGTTCGGCTCTTTCAATAGGGCAAGCAGGCGCTCGGTACGGTCGGTTTTGATGCCGTCGCGGGCGTCCTCTATCCTGATGCGGTTGAGGCTGGCATTAAAAGCCATCTCGAACGATACGTTGCTATGAGAGATATTTGTGTAGTTGGTAACCGCTTCACCGGGTTTTTGATTTAACTCCTGCAGCTGGCTTAAAATAAATGTCCAACGCAGGCGCAGGATGCGTTCGCTGCAGTTTTCGATGGCTTGTTTGGCCATGATCTCGCCATCGGCATATTCCTGTGCGTTGATGTCATATTGCAGCTTTGCGGCATAAACCGAGGCATTGAGGTTTTTATGTTTTTTGGGGTCGATGTTTTTGAGAGCGGTATCGAGAGCGATCTTTGCATCGGGAAGGTTATTCAGGTAAATAAGCGCACGGGCCTTCCATACCAGCGCCTGCTGTACCAGGTCCATCCGCTGCGGATAGGATTTGATCACGTAGCTTAAAAACTCGGTCGCGTTAAAATAATTCCCTTCCAGGTAATTAGCCTTGCCTATTACCAGATATGCATCGCCCAGGTAATGGCTTTGCTCTTTGATGTTGATTATCTTGTTGCCTTTGGCTATGGCTTCCTCCAGGTCTTTATCAGGAGTTGCAGATTTGGCAGTGGTATCGGGATAAACATTTAAGAGCTCGTTATAGTTATCTACAAAGGCAGCAGCATAGGCCACCTGTTTCAACCGCAGAATTTCATTGGCGTTGAACAGGATGTTATAATGAGCGGTAAGGTTTTGCATGTTGCGGTTGAACCCGCTTTTTTTCTCAAGCGAACAACCGGCTACCAATAATACGGCAGCGATGATGAAAGGTTTAGACAGGAATGAGGCCCGTTTTTTAGAATGATTTATCAATTTATCCTGGTTATAAAAGCCTTGCTAATTTAATAAAATAATGCAATGCGATTAATAAATTTGTACATGGCCAAAGATGAACAAAAAGACGATAACGATGCCGGAAAACAGGCAAATAACTACATGAAATTTACGGGGATGGCTTTCCAGATGGTGGTTATCATCGGGCTTTTCTCGTTTGCAGGTTACAAGATCGACGAATCGGCGGGGCATCAAACAAAATGGGTAACGGCTGTGCTGGCACTTGCCGGGGTTTTTATATCTTTGTACCTTGTTATTAGGTCGATAAAAGAATGACCAGGATTTTCAGAATTGATGAATTAGCAGAATTTTTGGAAAATCATTCAGTAAATTCCCTGATTCTGTAAATTCTGATTCAGACAACAGCCCGCAATGAAAATTTATTACGCAATATTTTTTTTCGTATGGTTTAGCTTTATTATAGCCATACCCCCATATTATTTGCAAAATTACGGTCATCCGGAATTATTGATCCCGCAATTCTGGACGGTGTTCTTTTTTCTTGCCGCATTGACGCTGATAGTAGTTACAGGAATACTGATAGTGCGCCAAATGTACCCTACGATGTTCTCTGAGGCATTTATGGGCGGAACGGTTTTCAAGATCCTGGCGTGCCTCATTTTCGTGCTGGTTTTGGTGTCGAAAAACAAGGTTCAGAAGTACGTTTTTGTAGGCGATTTTTTTTACATATATTTCTTAAATACAGCCTTTGAAGTTTATATTTTGTTGCGTACCTTGCGGCACAAAATTTTAAGGTAGAAAACTTCATTTAGATGGTAAACGGCTCGATTTTGAAATCAAAAATTTTTAACGTATCATTAATTTGTGCGTTTTTTTTAGTGTTAGGGGCATTTTTCAATAAAGCCGCTGCGCAGGAAAACAAGCCCGAAGGCGAGGGAAAGAAGTTTGATCCGAAAGAAACCATCATGGAGCACATTGCCGACAAACATGAATGGCATTTATTTGGAAAATCTTACATCCCGCTGCCGGTAATTCTTTATACCGACAAAGGTCTTGAAACCTTCTCATCATCAAATTTGCAACCACAGGGAACCGTTTATGCCGGTAAATATTACAGCTATATGTTAGTTGATAATAAAATAAAGGTTGCCGCTGCCGATAAAAAGATCGATGAGGTTAACAATAAGAAAGTTATCGATTTCTCGATCACCCAAAACGTAGCCAGTATGTGGATGACAGGTATTATAT
>DATCQV010000172.1:0-64382 GCA_036569325.1 Mucilaginibacter sp.
GTTGAGGTTTAAGCCACCGTTCACAAACGGGATCAAATGCTCATCAAAATTATTACCGGGGTAAACGGCATATTTGCCATAAGCATAATGTGCATCGCGGCCGCCTTCCTCAGGGCCGCCGCCGGGCCAGTGTTTCATCATGGCATTTACGCTGGTGTAGCCCCACCCGTCGCGGATCTCGTCGGCGCCGGTCGAGGTTTGAAAGCCGTCGATATAGGCGCGGGCCATATCAGCTGCCAGTTGCGGGTCTTCGCCAAAGGTACCGTTGATGCGTACCCAGCGTGGCTCGGAACCCATATCAATTTGCGGCGAAAGCGCGGTTGTAATACCCAGCGCCCGGTATTCCTTTGCGGCTATCGACCCAAATTCCTGTACCACATTAGGATCAAAGGTGGCAGCTAAACCTAACTGGTCGGGCCATTGCGATATTTTGCCGCCTGCGCCTGCGGTATATTCCACACCCGAAAAAGCACTGTGGCGCGGGTCGGAACTATTGTTGGCAGGGATGCCCAGGCCCACACCCTCAACCAAAGCCTGTACATTGTTGTTCCATTTGGCAGCGACTTCGGGGCTTTGTACGGTGGTAACCAATACGTGACGCAGGTTATCCTTTATTAAAAAGTCCTTTTGCTGATCGGTTACCCATGACGGATCGACCCCGCCGTCTTTAAATAATTTGCCATTATACGTGCCGCGCCCGAACGGACCAGCCAGCGCCGGAATAGCCTGGTGGATACTGTACAACATTAACCCGGCAATCTGGTCGACAGTCATTTGCGAGGCGAGGTCTTTTGCCCGTTCATCGACAGGCAGGCGCCAGTCTTCATACTTATCCAGCTTGCCGTTTTTATTTAAATCCTTAAAAGAAAAACCATCTACCGTTAAAATTTTAACGCCCGATGCAGACGAATAGCCCAGCGTTGGTCCGTTGGTATTTTTTACGAGGATGATGGACGAGCTATCAGACAAGCGCAGGGTTTGGGTTGATACCATCTGCCGGCGGGCATTCATTCCACCGAAAATAAAAAACGCCGACAGGCCGGCAGCCGTTAGTGCAGAAACTTTAAAGATCTTGTTCATAAAAAGGGAACGATAAATTGGTTAATTAAACTGGCATTATTAATAGTTTTATAAAAGGGGAAGGGGGTAGTTTATCTATTGTGTTTATTTGACACAACTAAAAGTAAATATATAAATAATTATAAAAAATATTTACCGATAAATACTTTGATAATATAAACCGACGGGCAGCGCCGGCAGATGGAGGGGCAAATCTCTTTATGTAAATTTAATGTTACAGTGCGCGGAATTTGTTTATATTTAAAGCGGCCTGTCCACCCTGATTATGCGTAAACTATTACCTGTAGCCTTGCTATGTGCTGTCTTTTTTGCATCCTGCCGTAAGGATCCGGTTTTTGATCCTAAAAGCCAATTTATCAACAACGAATCAACTATCAACGTCACCTTCGATCAGAGCCATCCCGGCGCGGTGATTTCCCAAACATTCGAGGGCCTGAGTTTTGAAACAAGTATCCTGGCCGAGGATGCCGGCTTTTTAAATGCCGATAATAAGGTGCTTATTCAAATGATGAGGAACCTTGGCCCGGGTATTTTGCGGATGGGCGGCGCCAGCAGCGATCTGACCACGTGGACAGGTACACCACGAACCGCTGATACGCCGCCCTCATCGGTAACTACAACAGAGATAGATCATTTGTCGGCCTTTGCCACTGCCACCGGGTGGCCGGTATTGTTCGGGCTGAACCTGGGGAATAATGACAAGGGTTTGGCAGCAGACGAGGCAGCCTATGTAAAGCAAAGTTTGGGCAACAATTTATATGCCTTCCAATCGGGTAACGAGCCCGATGCTTACGGACCTTATACCCACCATCGTAACAGGTTTTACTCATTTAACGATTTTTTGAGCGAATGGCGAACCTATGAGGATGCAATAAAAGCAGCTGCCCCGGGTGCAGTGTTTGCCGGGCCAGATATAGCCTTTGACCATAGCTGGATCTCGCCGTTTGCCGATAACGAGGGCTACGAGATCAAGCTGCTGGATGGTCACTATTACGAAACCGGCCCGGCGACAGACCCAAACATCACCACGCAATACCTGTTGAACAACGAGGTGAAACTGACAGACCTGATCAGTTCATTTAAAGCCTCGCCATCGTCCAAAACATTACCTTACCGCATTACAGAATGCAATAATGTTTATGGCGGCGGCAAACATGGCGTGAGCGATGTTTTTGCATCATCCCTTTGGGCGCTGAACGTGATGTGGACGCTGGCCAGCAATGGCTGTCAGGGCATTAATTTTCATACGGGCATTGGGCTTTATTATTCGCCGGTTATGAGGGAAAATGGGGTATTGGTTGCCAAACCGGAATATTACGCTATGCTTGCCTTTAAATATGCAAGTACGAACGCCAGGCCAGTGCCCACCAAAATTGACAAGGGAGATTATTGTGATGCCTACACGTCAGTTAACGGGGATACCTATTTTTTTACGCTGGTGAACCGCAGCATAAATAAGGATTTTGATTTCAATATTATCTCTTCAAAAAAGCTGGCATCAGTAAAAGTGAACAGATTGAAGGCTCCTGCTATAGATGCGGCAGCAGGCGTTACGTTTGGCGGCAGTGCGGTAAATGCCGACGGCACCTTTAACCTTACATCAACAGAAAGTTTGAGCAACGATAAAAATGCATTTATTGTGCATGTGCCTGCGGGAAGCGCAGCGGTAGTAACGGCGGAATAACCGGTTGATGGTTTAGGATGGATGCTTAATTGCAAAGTGGTAAGTCACCAGGCGTTCCGCTGCAACGCTTTTTAAAATCCCTTATTTAGCTACCCGCCAAGTATGCCTTATAGTACACGTTATACCTCAGATCATTGCTGGTCATATCTTGCTAACACCTCAAATGGTTTTTGTTCCGTTAGGAACATCTGGTGGGTAGAAAAAGATTACAATACGTTTTGCGTTCCATCGGAACGCCTGGTGAAATCGCCGACTGAATGCAACCATTCAAACACGGGTATTTTCCTTATCTTTGCCGGGCTTAAACAGTTGATAGTCCCGGCGGGATGGCTGCCGGCTGCAAACCAACAACTGCCAACATATTTCTAATGAGCAGCAGAGAAATTAAATGTCCCGAGTGCGGGAAATGGACCCTTTGGGAAGGCGATGTTAACGACCGCTGCCTGTATTGCGACAGCTTTCTGGATTCGCGCCGGTTTTCACGTGAAGTAGAGGAAAAGCTCCGCCGGGAAATACAGAGAGAGAACGATTATTTTGTGATAAACCCTGAAGACGGACCGTGGGTGCGTGTTCGGAAGACGATCATGAACTTTATCCGTTGGGGCGCTATTTATCTGCAAATAGCTTTTTTTATTATCGTTACCGTGCTTATTGTTATGATAAGCCTGTTGCCCGGTTAATGAAAACACTGCTGAACAAGTGGTTTCTGGCAAGTTGCTTTATATGGCTGGTAGTGATCATTACCCGCCGCACGGGCCATCCGCTGCCGTCGCTTATCAACGGGTACATAGATGACCTGGTCGCTATTCCTGTAATTGCCGCCCTGACGCTCTGTTTTCAGCGGGTGTTTATATTTCACAATAACCATTATGTATTGGCCATTGGGCACGTGGTATTTATTACCGCTTATGTAACGCTGGTTTTTGAAGTGCTGCTGCCGCTGTTTTCCAAACGCTATACCGGTGATTGGGCGGATGTGGTGCTGTATGTGCTTGGGGCGGTGTTTTTTTATAAGGTAATGAATAAGGCTGTGATGGAGATCAGAGACTTGTGATTAGAGATTAGGTACTTTTTTGCGTTAGTGATAGTAGCGGATACCTGCCAAAGGCGTAAGGCCTGCAGGCGCAGGAACGGATAGCACGGGCCGCAGGCAACGTCATTATCTGAACCATGATTTTCTTGATTTGAGGATGGGTTCACCAATAATGTCAACCACAATTTTTCTCCCTCATCAAAAAATAAATCTAATTTTACGGCCTATCAATTAGTCGACCATGTTTTCATTCTTCAAGAAAAATAAATCTGCCCAGGCTGTTCCGCAGTGGGCTTCGTTTTTTAACGATGAGCAATATGCTGCATTTATTGAAGCGGTAGAGGAATATTTCTACGCCAAAAATGTAATCTACACGCTTGATGACGGCCTGATAGAAGCCGGTCCGAATGATTTTGGCTTCGGCAAGCAGGGACTGGTGAATGTGGCGCAGGTCTGTAACCTCGACAAAATAAAAAACTATAAGGCCATAGTTACCGAACATTTTGAGGCGCAGGTGCGCGGCCATCAGTTCGATAAGGAGTTTAAGCAAACAATTGGCGATTACGAGCAGATCAAGGATTACCTGGCGGTGCGGCTGTATCCGAATGATTATGCCGATGCTGTTGGTAGAGACTTGACTATAGGCCGGGATTTCAGCGATGGTATTTATCAGATGCTGGTGTTCGATCTGCCCGATACCATTGAAAGCATCCGGCCCGACCAGGCTGAGCAATGGGGCAAAACCACCGACGAGCTTTTTGAGGTGGGCATTGAGAACGTCAAAAAGAAATATCCGCTGCAGTTATCTAAACAGGAGACCGGGATATTTGAAGTGTTCTTTGCCCAGGGCGAACATTTTTTTGTACCGAACATCGTATTTGATCAGGATAAGTTAGAAGAGATCAGCGGATCAAAAGGTATGCTCATCGGTTTGCCGCACCGGCATGTGGCGCTGATGTTCGCTATCGAAAATATCCATGTGGTTGAGGTATTAACGATCTTTATCAACACCGTGAACGGCATGTTTAAGGAAGGACCCGGATCGGTAAGCAATAGCGTTTTCTGGTATCACGACGGCGTTTTCACCAACCTGCCCTACACCATTGAAGACGAAACGGTTCAGTTCACACCTCCCGATGAGTTTATCGAACTGCTGGATTCGCTGGAAGAAAACGAAGGCGAATAATACCGCTATTTATTTCTTCATGCTTAACGCGCCTGTAGGACAGCGGTTTACTTGTTCAGTAATTTCTTTACTGGTGGCGCCATCCATATTTACCCAGGGTTTTGCGGCCGGGTTAAACACCTGCGGCAACTGGCTTGCACAACGGGCGGCATGCTTGCAAAGTTCGGGCCGCCACTCAACGGTAACCTCGCCGTTGGTATAGCTGTGTGCACTTTCTCCGGTCACTTTGGTGTAGGCGAAGGTGCGCACCTTGATCTCCCCTTCCAGTATTTTTGATACAGGGCAGGCTTTGGCTATTTGGGTAAGGCGTTCGCGCTGCTCGTCGGTTACCGGGGTGACGAAGTTGATATCGCGGTCGATATAGGTGATGCGCTGCTCGTTATCTAACTGAAAGAACAAGTTTACTGCCACGGCTATCTGCGGAATATCCCATCCTTTGCGATCGATATACATCCGCAGCGTAGCGAGTGTACAGCTGCCCAGTGAAGACACCAGCAGCGTATATGGATCGGGGCCGAGGTCTTTACCGCCTGTAAATTCGGGTTCATCCACAATAAATGTACCGTTGCGCCAGGTAACGGTACATTTATATTTTTCGGTGCCAATGCTGGCAGTAACCGGGTTGGTTAAAATATATTCCATGTTCTTCGGGTTAGGTTTATTACCTATAAGCTACTTTAGTGGTATGCAAATTTTAGACATTCGAGTTTAATCGTCTATACGATAGAAGACCATTTGCTACTAATTTGTGCTAAATATATCTAAAGAAAAAGCCCGTATGTTTTCTTTAAAGACGGTTTTATTGTTTTCGCGGATTTGATTAGATCACGTAATATTTTATAATCATCTTCGGAAATAGTTCCTAAAACTCTATTGGTATTAGACACAATTATGTTTTGCAATACCTCTCTTTTTAGAATGTGAAGATTTGAACAGTCGATATATGAATCGTGGTCGATATACTCTCTATCAACTGACTCTATAAAATAGTTAAGATCTCGGAGCTCTTTGGTCGGAAAAATTTTTGCGTTCAATTCGCTATTAATGTAGACTGTTGCTACACAAACTTTGTCATACGACGTTCCCATGATAATCAAGCGTTTTTCTTTTGGTGGGGTTGTATCAGAAACAAACGCTTTTATTACAGTTCCGATGGCCAAATTATCTGCCGCAAAACGTCGGCGCTTATCTTCGGGAAAAGCGTCAGCTAATGAACTCATATTAGTTTAGATGACGCATTCTCTGCTTGTAAACATATATAAGATAGCATTTCGCTTGATGTACCAGCAGCCTCCGCTATATCTAAATAAGACATTTCAATATCTTCGTTTTTTTCAACTTTAATCCAAGCAGAATCGTGTGATTTCTTTACAAGTTGAATAAAATCAAGTGACCTGTTTTCTGATATAGATATGTTTAACGCCTCTATATCTGATTCAGACAACTCGTCTTGGTCAAATTTGGATTTACAGTTGACTATTGGCTTATGGCCTTCCCATAGAACCCTAAAATATTTGCTTTTTTCAAGAGCTTCATTAAATGGAGAAGAAGATTTATCTGACGCTTTGAAGACATCATATAAAAAAGAAGGTACGGGGCCATAGTTCATCGCTTGATATGCATCGCCTGTAAGAGGGCGACCATAATTCTTTAGATGATATTGTTCAGCAAAATAAAGTATTTTAAAAACTTTATGATAGTCAGCCGGCCCTATATGATCCAAAACATATAAGGCTGAATTAATGGCTTTATCTTTATCTACTACAAAATTTACCATGTGTTGTAATATACAAAAATACGATTATTTTGACTTAAAAACAAAAATGCTAATATTTTTAGAATTATTATTTGTTCATAAACAACGATTTAACAGTTCTACCTTAAAAAGTTAACCCTTCTTAAAACAGCACATCCGCATAAGCCGGCGTGATTTGAAATATCTTTTTGGCGAAGGGGCAATAGGGCAGGATCTTCATTTTATGCTCGCGGGCATAATCTACTCCGGCCTTTACCAGTATGCGGCCCAGGCCCTTGCCTTCGTAAGCTTCGTTCACTTCGGTATGATCGATGATGAATTTTTCTGGTCCGGAAAAGATATAATGCATCAAGGCAACTTCCTTGCCTTCATCTTCAATAAAAAAAGCGCCGCGCTTGCCGTCGTTTTTGTTTTGTACTGTGTAGTCCATAGGTTTTTAGAGTCAAGAATCAAGAGCCAAGAATCAAGAGTTCAGGAATCAGGAACTAATATTAAAGTCTGTCATTTAGAGCAGCGTGCATTAGTAGGACGCCCTACGTATAGATTACTTCGTATCTCGCGATAACACCGTTTGCAATTTTTCTATCTTGAATCTTGGCTCTTGGTTCTTGACTCTCTCTTTCCAGCGTCATAAAATTACGATATTTATCAGAATATTGCCGATGGACTACACTACTTTGAAATAAAGCAATTAATTTCGGGTATCCGGTAATATCCGGGTATCGTTTGATATGAATACAGCTGTGGAACCCATCACCGTTGAGTCGCTGAAAAAAATTGTAAGCCTGAAGGATGTACCTGAGGAGCAATTGCAGTGGCTGATAGATATTTGCGAAGAACAATTTATTCCGGAAGGTACGCTGATGTCGAAACCGGGCGACCCGATGACCGGTCCTAATTTTATTGTAAGCGGGTTTATAGCGGGATTTATTATGCTGAACGGCGCGAAACGCGAACTGGGTTTGTTTGGCGATGGTGTGGTGAGCGGTTACCTGCCTTACTCGAGAGGAACAACCTCGAACGTGTACATGAAAGCAAAGACCGATCTGCACATGCTGGTTTATCCTACTGAGCGGATCCGCGAAATGATCAGCACACAGTTCGAACTGACGCAGGCGCTGGTACATGTAATGAGTAACCGTGTGCGCGAATTCACAGCTTTTCAGCAGCAGAATGAGAAAATGATGGCGCTGGGTAAACTCTCTGCGGGATTGACTCACGAGTTGAATAACCCGGCATCGGCTATTGTACGCGACTCTATTTCGCTGCGCGAACACCTGCGCCTGGAGCCGAAAGTATTCAAAAAACTCACCGGCATTAAAATGGATGCCTCGCAGGTAGACGCCTTAAACAACGAACTTTTCAAGGTGCTTGCTATAACCGACCGGCCAAAACTGACCCTGAAAGAACGTACCAAACGTGAAGAAGAAATAACCGACTGGTTAGAGGAACATGAGATAGAAGAATCGTACGATATGGCCGAGAGCTTCATCGATTTTAATTTCACTGTTGCCGACCTTGAAGAATTTAAAAATCATATTCCTGATTCGTTTTTGTCGCCCGTTTTTGGGTGGATCAATACGCTGCTGGTGACCGAGAAAATGGTGGAGGATATCCAGGAGTCGGCAAGGCGCATTGCCGAACTGGTGAAATCGGTGAAGACTTTTACGCACATGGATCGAGGCGCCGACAAACAATATGCCGATATTCATATCGGGATCCGCAATACACTCACCATGCTTGGTTATCGCAAAAAGAAAGGCAATATTACCCTCGTGGAAGATTTTGACCTGACGCTGCCGCCCGTAAAGGCGCTGATAGGCGAGCTGAACCAGGTGTGGACCAACCTGATAGACAATGCCTTCGACTCGATGGAGAGCAACGGCAAAGGCACCCTCACCATAAAAACCGAGCGCGATAAAGAGTTTGTGCAGGTTTCGATAATTGATGATGGTCCTGGGATTCCTGATGAAATTTGCACCCGGGTTTTCGATCCCTTCTTTACCACTAAAGAGATAGGCAAGGGTACGGGCATGGGCCTCGAAACTGTGCAGCGCATCGTGAACCAGCACCGCGGATCTATCAAAGTAAAATCGGTACCGGGGCGTACTGAGTTTGTGGTTTGTTTCCCAATTGACGGGTAGTGGGGATTTCGGATGTTCGATTTCGGAATTGGAAAAGATATAAAATTATAATTTGCCTCAACTCTTCTTTATCCCGTATATCACCACCTTCTTTCTTATCATAAATCCCAACGATTCATATACGCTGATAGCCCGGGTGTTTGTTGTAAGCACGTGCAGAAATGGGATCTCACCGGCGGCCTTGATGCGGCGGGCCTGGTAGATCAGCAATTGCGCGGCGTAGCCTTTGCCTAAATGGTGGGGGTGGGTGCAAACGGCGCTGATCTCGGCATAAGGTGTGGGGTTCATCCGCTGACCGGCCATCGCCACTAATTTATCACCATCGAAAATTCCCCGGTAATGGCCCAGCTCAATGGTCCGTGTTGAAAACGGACCGGGATTGGTAAGCTTGGTAAGCGCCAGCATAGCGGGTACATTTTCAGTTGTTAAGGGCACGAGCGTAGCATCGGCGCTTTTTCTTTCGATGACATCGCCCTCGCATACCATCTGGTAACATTCCATCGGCTGGATTATTTTCCAGGGGGCAGGGATCTCCATTGGTTCCATTGACACATAGCCGAAGAAACCATCATCAGGCGTTAGTTTATATAATTCGTCAAAATTTTCTGTTGTACTTTGCGGCATACCGGTAAACAGGGACACTTCCGGCTGATAGAATTTGGCTTTTTCGTTTCCGAGGGCAACGCTTTTATTGCCGGTGTTTAAGGCGTTCCAGGCAGGGTTATTGAGCGGGTGGTTCATAGCGGGTAAAACTACAAATTGATAGATTACCAATTGTGACGCAAGGGTCACATTAACTAATATGTATGTATGGCACGGTTTCGCGGTATTCCTTTTTGTCATCTTGAGCGATCTTGCTTCGTACTTCGCAATGCCGTGATAAGTCATAAGTTGGCAGTAAGAACAAAAAAAGCGCTCCGGATCTCATCCCGGAACGCCCTGTTACTGAAAAATCAAATAACAATCAACTAAATCCAGGTGAAGGGTATCTCACATCCTGCACCTTTTCTCACGGTCAGTTAAGACCGATAAGCTCTTTTTTCCTTTTTGCTATAAATAGACGCAAGTTTATAGCGCTTCGTTACTGAATAGCGCATTTATTTTTGTCTTTTTTTGAAAATTAACCGGTTTATTTTCAAAATGATATATGAATGTCTGGTATGTTATGTTTATGTTAAATTATTGGAAAATTAAACTACCGAAAAGCCATGCTCCGATGAGTAAACACCGTGCATGGCTCTCCTGAAATATTAGTTATTAGTCGGCGCTTGGCCCGCCGCCCGGAGGAGGGCCGCCGGGACCACCGCCCGGAGGGGGACCAAATCTGCCTGGTCCGCCGCCCGGCCCTCCGAAGCCCGGCCCTTTACCTGCCATCTTGGTAAACCTGTAAGTAAACGTAAGCAGGTAGTAACGGCCCAGCTTGTTGCTGTTGGTTTGGGTTACAAAGTTTCCGTTTTGGGTGCTGCTGTAGCCGGTGTTCTGGTTAAATACATCGTAAACACCGGCACGGATGGTTGCCATATTGCCTTTCAGGAACCTGCGCTCAACATAGGTGTTGAATATGTTGGGGTTGGTTGATCCTTTGTAATTATAATAGATCAGCTTGGTGTAATCGTAGCTCAGGGTCCAATCTTTCCAGAAATAGTTTTTGCCGTTAAGACCCAATTGCCAGGTACGGAAGTTATCGTTAATGCCAGGCTGGTTAATGGAGTTCTTCGATGAATTGATAGTGTAAGTGGTGTTGGCTTCGGCATCGATAATGTCAGTAATATCAACCCTGAACCTTACCGCAGGGGCTAACACCAATGTTTTGGCGGTGTTCTTTTCGGTAGTGAATTCGTAAGTGGTTGGGTCGACGTTGGTGATGTACGAGATATTATTGATGTACGACACATTGCCCTGTAAAAACAGGTTATACTTGCGTTTTTGCCAGGGTTTGTTGAACACAAAGAAGCCCTGCGCCTGCGAATAGCCGTCGGCGTTTTTATACTGGGTTTCGATGGTGCCCGCCAGTTTGCTGTTCGGTGTGTAAGTAGTTGGGTAGGTAATGGTGTTCGACACGATCTTATCACTCGTTTTGGTGAATGAGAAGTTGCTGAAGAAGATATTACCCGACTGAAAATCAAAATTGTTGTACCTGAAATCTATCTTGTTGTTGTACTCGGGTTTCAGCTCGGGGTTACCGGTAATGGGATACGATGCATTGCTGAAATCGGTAACGGGCTGCAACTCCGAATACGTAGGCTGACTGCTGAACCCACTGTAATTGGCACTGAACGACTGCGAACGTGAGAAGTTATAAATAAAGTGCCCGTTCGGCGATACGTTGAATGCTGTTGAGTTGGTAGGCAGTCCGGTAGTTTGTGAGTAACCTTTCAGCGTTGACGGCTGGGCGGTTACACCCAGTACATAGTTGTACTTTTTAGCCACAAACCGGTAGTTTAAACCAAACCGGTTTGTGATAAAAGTGAAATTATAGTTATTGCTTAACAGGGGGTAATTGTTCATTGCGCCGCCGGTAGCCAGGGTATCAGTTTCCTTGTCGGCTGCGGTGTACGAGTGGCGGTAGTTGTAGTTTACCTCGAGGTACGAATGCGCAGCGATGGGCTCAATATAGGAGAGCGATGTACCAACAGTATCGGTATGGCTGTTGGTATTGATGAACTGATCGAGCGGGGCATTTGCGGCACCCTCTATATAATCATACACCGGGTTCTGGAACTGGCGGCTTGATGTGCGGCCGGTACCTATGTTAATGCTGAAATTACGGCCATGGCCATTGAATCTGTGGTTGTACAACGCGTTAATACCATAATTTGGTGCCGACGAATTGCTGAGCGAGTTGAAATTATAATTAGATACTGTTTCAGCCTCATTGGTCAATAAGTTAGAGCCGGTTTGCACCGTATTTAAGCCTGTATAGCTGTACGATGGGCTGACCTTTAAATAATTAATAGTATCAGGTTTCCACTCCAGGTTAAAGTTGAGCCTGTGATTTTTGCGTTCATCATTCTGATGACTGCTTTGCGAGTTGGTGCTTGGGTTAACCAACGAAATATTGTTTTGTATGGTTGAGCTAAGGGTATTGGTAGAGTTATCGGAAAAGCTGTAGCTGCCGTAAACGGTAACCTTTTTTCCCCACGAATCGCGATAGTTGAAACCTATGGAGCGGGCTGTAGTGATACCCGCCGCGTTGCTGCCATTGCTTCCCGGAGGGCCACCGCCCCCACCCTGGCGGCCGCCCGGACCGCCAAAGTTGAACAGGCTGGTATTGGTGTTGTTCAGGTTGCCCAGTACGGCAATTTGCTGCCCATCATTAAAATTGAACAGGTTGGCCTGGGTAATGAAACGCGTACCGCCTTTTATGTCCCCATTATCAGAAATAGCGTCATGGCCTACACCTGCGCTGGCCTGCCCGAAGTAACCGTGGTTGCGGCTGGGCTTGATGTTGATGTTGAGCACAGTTTCAGGATCGCCGGTTTTGATATTGGTGAGGTTGGCCTGATCGCCGTAATCGTTTACCATTTGTACGTTCTGCACGGCATCGGCAGGCAGGTTCTGGGTAGCGGTCTTTAAATCGCCGCCAAAAAAGTCTTTTCCATTCACGCGCACCTTGGTAACGCTTTTACCGCGAAACGTCATGTTACCGTCCTTATCTACGTCAGCACCGGGGATCTTTTTAATGAGGTCTTCCACCGGGGCACCGTCACGTACTTTAAAAGCCGCTGCATTAAATTCTACCGTATCCTCCTTTATTTTAACGGGGATGGCATCGGTAATAGTAACGCCGGAAAGCATAGTGGTTGACGCCTTTAAAATGATCGGTTTTAAGAACACCGGGTTGTTGGTGGCATCGAACGTGAGGCGAATGCGTTTAGGCTCGTAACCTATGGATTGAATCACCAGGCTGATCTGCGTTGCTTTTACGGCGTTAAATAAAAACGTGCCTTTTGCATCGGTCACGGTGCTCATGCTGTCTTTGCCGGCGATGAGCTTAACCGCCGAGCCGGGCAATGTAGCTTTTGTGGAATCGGTAATGGTTCCGTGTACGTCGCGGCCCGTTTGTGCAAAGCTGCTGAGGCTGGCTAAGAGCAGTGCTGTGATAAAAAAGTATAATGGTTTCATATCTTGTGCCTTTGTTAAGATGCTGCAAATAAATAGCGCACAACCGGCATCATAAAACAGAATAGACCGGGAGAAACAAACTGTAGACAAAGCCCTGTTTTTTAGCCATCAAGCCGATTTTTTAGGAACGGCGGTTCATCGTAGGTTTTGGGCGATGAATATTGCCTCTTCGTCGGTAAACTGTGATTACCGATAGATTTTGGTAAAGTTTATAGTATATTGGTTTGTAATATTGTTGTTATAAACCAGCCCCGCAAACGGTTGATTACAAAATATTTACAATAATGATAGTGAAATCGAAAAGTAAGCTCATCACCATTATCATCCACGTATTAATATGGGGTGTGTTCGGGCTGATCTATTTTTTCCAGCCCCTCAATTGGGATATAGCGGTACCCTACCAGCTCTGGATAAAGCAAAGTATCATATTAGGATCGCTGGTGATCGCCTTTTATTTAAACTCGATTATACTCGTTCCTAAATTCCTGCTGAAAAATAATACCGGCCTTTATTTTCTGATCATTGTAGGGTTGGTAGCCGTTGTGGTATTGTTGAATATTTATGCCGACGACTGGCTGAACATTCGTCATTTAATGGACGTAGCCTTTCACAAAAAAGGCCCGCCTAAAAAACACCACGGCGGCAGGGACCATAGCTGGGATTTTGCCATCATAGCCACCTCTGCGCTGGTATTGGGCATCAGCACCAGTATCACCGCTATCCAGAAATGGCAGAACGACCGCCAGATGCACCAGGAAATGGAACAGGAAAAGGTAAGCTCTGAATTGTCGTTCCTGAAGGCGCAGATCAATCCGCATTTCTTTTTCAATACGCTGAACAACATTTACGCGCTTACACATGTGGATGCCGATATCTCGCGCAAGGCCATTCATCAATTATCGCGTATGATGCGCTACGTATTGTACGATACGCAGAATAGCACCACAATGCTGAGTCAGGAGATAGCGTTTATTAAGGACTACATCGACCTGATGAAACTGCGCCTTACCGATGTAGTGAAGATAGATTTTGTGGTGCCTGCAACTGTTAACGATACCGCTATCGCGCCCATGATATTTTTGCCCTTTGTAGAGAATGCCTTTAAACATGGGGTGAGCGCCACGCAGCAAAGCTTTATTGATATTAAGGTGGCCCAGCATAATGGCACTGTGGAACTGACCGTGGTGAATACCATTATTAAGGATCAAAATACTAACTTAGAAGAAGGCAGCGGTATTGGCCTCAACAACACCAAACGCCGCCTCGACCTGTTATATCCCGGCAAGCACACCTTAATAATAAAAGAAAGCGCTGACGAAAGCACCTATCTTGTTCACCTAACGCTTAACCTGGCATGACGATAAATTGCATAGCTGTAGACGATGAGCCCCTGGCGCTCGGGCTGGTATGTTCATTTATTGAGCAAACCCCGTTTTTAAACCTGGTGGGCCGTTTTAATAGCGCGGTAGAAGCGCTGAAGGCAGTGCATTCGCAAAAGGTGGATGTGCTGTTCCTCGATATCCAGATGCCCGACCTGAACGGCATTGAACTGGCCCGCGTGCTGGATAACAGCAAAACCAATAAGCCGCGCATTATTTTCACCACGGCTTATAATCAGTTTGCCCTGGAAGGTTACCGGGTTGACGCTTTGGATTATTTGCTAAAGCCATTTAATTACGAAGAATTTCTACATGCGGCACACAAAGCACTGGCTTATGCGCAATTAGTAGAAAAATCAAACGCACCCGCTCCTGTAGCTGCGGCCACGCCTGTTGCTGCTCCAGCGGAAGAACGTATCGAAGATGAATATTTGTTCCTGAAGGTGGAGTACCAACTGGTCCGCATTGCCCTGAGCGATATTCTTTACATTGAGGGACTAAAAGATTATGTAAAAGTGTGGTTGAAAAGTTCGGAGAAACCTATTCTTTCGCTTACCAGCCTGAAGTCGCTTGAAGAAAAACTGCCGTCGAAGAAGTTTATGCGGGTGCACCGTTCATTTATTGTTTCGCTGGATAAAATTAATTCCATTACCCGGAACGCCCTTGCTATTGGTAAGGTAAATATTACTGTTGGCGATCAGTATAAAGAGGCGTTTAGTGTGTTTTTGAGTAAGTGGGTGTGAAAAAAGCTGTCATTTCGAGCGCGAGCGAGAAATCTTAAACGAGCGACATCAGCGTTATTGCATGATCCGAATGCAAGTTGTTCAGGATTTCTCGCTCGCGCTCTCACTACTGGTCTAAGTTTAGCGCAGCGTAACTTAGACCTAAAATGTAGTAAGCTTTCAGCTTACGAAAATCACAGGCAATAACCCTTTTTGATCCGTATAGTAATCCCGCGCGCTACTGTATAAATAATCAGGAGGGTAATCTACGGCGCCGGACTCTACCGGATTATTGTGAAGATAATCCAATCGTTGTCGCAGCATCTTTTGTGTAGATAATTCGACAGGATGATTATTCTGCTGCCAGAATTGGCAGGTTTCATTATTGATATTGTGCTTTCCAGCCCTTTCAAACATCCACATCATCCATTCCCTGCGACTTTCCTGAATATTTTCATTAATCGTTTTTAGTAAAGTTTTTGAGGTATGCCTTTTAAGGTCGCGAATAATGTCGGATAAATTTCTTTTTCGGTACTGATGATCAAATGTACATGGCTCGACATAATGCACCACGCATACAATTCAAGCCCTTTATTTTCGATGCAGTATTTTAGACTGTCAACTACTATATCACAATAAATTCTTCTCACGAAAACATCTATCCAGTTAATTGTCGCAAAGCTTACGAAATGTAATTGATCGTGTTGATGGAATTTATATTTTCTGCCCACGCAAGCTAAAATACTAAACGTTTTGTTTCGCAAGCAGGATGCTTGCCTTATTTTAGGTCTAAGTTACGTTGCGCTAAACTTAGACCAGCGCCTTAACGTTTTTAAGTCATTATCTCACCCCTAAATTGGCATGTTTAAACCCTGTGCAAATGTTAAGCCTGCCTTACCTTTGGGCTGAATCAATTATAAATTTAAAATGTATGTAACACATTTACACTTCCGGCGTCAAAAGAGCGCGGGTTGGTTATTTAAGGAAAATGGCCGGCCGTTTAGAATATGCCCCTTTGGATTGAAATAAGTTTTCGTCCACCCAATATAGAAATATGTTTACAGCCGATATGGTGCTCAAAATAAATCTCCGGTTAACTATTTTATAAAATCCGTCGCCTGTAAACAATTAAATAATGATTTTATATTTGCGCGCGCTATAAATCCCCCTTTTCTTTCACACAATTATGTACATCAATAATAAACTACGCAATTCAACATCCGGTTATTCACTTATGCAGCTGCTAAAAATGGCGGTGGTAACGATTGCTGTCCCGGCAATTTTAACCTCATGCGGCGATAAGGGAAAACAGGGCGGCGGTCCGGGTGGGCCAGGCGGACCGGAACAGGTAGCCAGCTATAAGGTGGTTACTCTGCAGCCGCGCCAGGCCACGCTGAATACCGATTACCCGGCCAGCATTCAGGGTTTGCAAAACATCGAGATCAGGCCGAAGGTTGACGGTTTTGTGGATGGAATTTATGCAGACGAAGGTTCGCTGGTTAAAAAAGGTCAGCTGCTGTTCAAAATAAAGGCGCCGCAATATGAGCAGGACGTGCGCACCGCCGAAGCCGGGATCCAAACCGCACAGGCCGATGTTGCTACTGCGCAATTACAGGTAAATAAAGTTAAGCCGCTGGTGGAGAAAGACATCATCAGCCACTTCGAACTTGAATCGGCACAAAATACTTTGCAAACCAAGCAAGCTGCATTGGCGCAGGCTAAAGCCGCTTTGGTAAATGCGCGGGTTAATTTAGGTTATACCACTATTACCAGCCCGGTTGACGGCGTGATAGGCTCGTTGCCTTACAAGCTGGGCAGCCTGGTGAACAGCAATACGACCGATCCATTGACCACAGTTTATAATACGGCTACCATCTACGCTTATTTCGCCATGAATGAAAAGCAACTGCTTGATTTTAGTCGCGACAGTACAAGCAAAGGAACATCGTTCAAATCGAAACTGAGCAATCTGCCAAAGGTGACTTTGGTTTTGTCTGACGGTTCTGTTTACGATCATACCGGTAAGGTAGAGACCGTGAACGGACTGATAAATGCGAACACAGGCTCGGCCAATATTAGGGCGGCTTTTCCTAATCCGAAAGGGCTTTTGCGTACCGGCAGCAGTGCAACCGTACGTGTACCGAACGAATTGAAGGGCGCCATCATCGTACCGCAAACGGTTACTTACGAGCTGCAGGACAAACGCTTTGTTTATGTAGTTGATGCGAAGGACCAGATCAAGAACGTGGCAATTACTGTAATGGACAATACCCCCGGTCAATTTTATGTGGTAACAAGCGGCCTGCACGCCGGTGATAGGATCATTGCCGAAAGCGTAGCCAGTTTGAAAGATGGTACGCAGATAAAGCCAATAGAAACCAGTCCGGATGTTGTTTATAAAGAATTAAAATAACGTAGAGACGCAATACATTGCGTCTCCGGGTATATTTATTCCAGGCGCAAAATGTAATCATAAACAATTATATAGAGACACAAAGTATTGTGCCTCTACAATAAAAGATCATGCTAAAAAAATTCATAGAGCGGCCCGTACTTTCAACAGTTATCTCGGTATTGCTGGTTATTCTGGGGATGATAGGTTTGATAAACCTGCCTATTTCGCAATACCCCGATATCGCCCCGCCAACCGTGTTTGTGGCGGCCAATTACAGCGGCGCCAATGCCGATGTGGTGCTGAAAAGCGTTATTGTTCCTTTAGAGGAACAGATTAACGGTGTGGAGAACATGACCTACATGACCTCCTCTGCCGGCAATGACGGCTCGGCGCAGATCACTATTTTCTTTAAGGTAGGCACCAACCCCGACCTTGCCGCGGTGAACGTGCAGAACCGCGTGTCGCGTGCTACCAGCCTGTTGCCGCAGGTGGTTACCGAGGCGGGCGTAACCGTTGCCAAGAGTCAGAACAGTAACTTGCTCATCTTCTCTCTGTACAGCGAAAACCCGGATTACGACGATACATTTTTACAGAACTATACCAAGATCAACCTGATCCCTGCCATTCAGCGGGTGAACGGGGTAGGTAATACGCAGGTGTTTACATCGAAGGATTATTCGATGCGGATCTGGCTGAAACCGGATGCGATGTCGCGTTATGGGTTGATACCTGATGATGTTACCAACGCGTTGAACGAGCAAAATATTGAAGCTGCACCGGGTAAATTCGGCGAGAATACCAATGAGTCGTTCCAGTATGTGATCCGTTATACCGGGCGTTTAAAAACCGCGCAGGAGTTCGGTAACATCGTGATCAAATCGGAAGGAAACGGACAATTGCTCCACTTAAGGGATGTGGCGCGGGTTGAGCTGGGTGCACTGGATTATTCGGTCGACCTGAAAACCAACGGGCTCGCATCCATCGGTGTGGGTATTACACAGGCGGCAGGTTCTAACGCCCGCGATGTAATCAATCAAACCAAGGCCATCCTGGAAACCGCTTCGGCTTCGTTCCCTAAAGGCATTCATATCACTTACCTGGTTGATGCCAACGAATACCTCAACGCCTCTATCGAGAAGGTGATTAGTACCCTTGTGGAGGCGTTTATCCTCGTGTTCATCGTGGTGTTCATCTTTTTGCAGGATTTCCGCTCTACGCTGATTCCCGCCATTGCGGTGCCTGTGGCTATTGTAGGCACGTTCTTCTTCCTCAATCTGTTCGGCTTTACCATTAACCTGCTTACGCTATTTGCGATGGTGCTGGCGATAGGTATAGTTGTGGATGACGCGATTGTAGTGGTGGAGGCCGTACACGCCAAGCTCGACAAAGGCTACCGTTCGGCACGCAGGGCATCAGTTGATGCGATGAGCGAGATTTCTGGAGCGATTATTTCTATCACGCTGGTAATGTCGGCGGTGTTTTTGCCGGTAACGTTCATTTCAGGATCGACAGGTGTCTTCTACAAGCAGTTCGGTATTACGCTGGCGGTAGCCATTATCTTATCGGCGGTGAACGCGTTGACGCTGAGTCCGGCCTTATGCGCCATCTTCCTTAAACCCCATAACGAGGAACAAAAAAAGAAACGTTTCTTAAACTTTTTCTATAGCCGTTTCGATATTGCGTTCGATGCGGTGATCAACAAATACAAGAAGTCGGTAACGCACCTGTCGCATAAGAAATGGATCGTAGTAACCGGTATTGTGGTATTTGCGGCAGCTCTGCTTATCCTCATCAAAACCACGCCGTCGAGCTTTGTGCCGAGCGAGGACCAGGGGACCATTTTTGCCAGCGTTACCTTACCGCCGGCTTCGGGCATGGACCGTACCAGTGCGGTTACCAAACGGATCGACAGTTTGGCGCACACCATCCCATCGGTACAAAATACCTTGCAGATCGTAGGCTTTAACTTTACCGCGGGCAGCGGAAGCGCGTATGGTATGGTGATCGTTAAGCTGAAGACCTGGGAAAAGCGTAAGAATGAGGGTATTGAAAGCGTGATACAGCAGCTTTACGGAAAGATAGGCGGCATACGCGATGCCAGCGTGTTCTTTTTTTCGCCGCCTACCATACAGGGCTTTGGTAATGGCAGCGGCTTCGAATTTCAACTGGAAGACAAAGGCGGCCATACCTCTGCCGAGATATACAAAGTGATGACCGACTTTTTGGCCGAACTGAAGAAACGCCCCGAGATCCAGAATACCAATACGTCGTTCAATCCTAATTTCCCGCAGTTCCAGGTTGATGTGAACGTGGCAAAATGTAAAGAAGCAGGAGTGCCGGTAACATCGGTCATTAATACGCTGCAGGGCTATTACGGCGGTATTTACGCGTCGAACTTTAACCAGTTTGGCAAGCAGTACCGCGTAATGATACAGGCCGATTACGCTTACCGGGCCAACGAAGCCGGCCTGAGCAAAATATTTGTGCGCAACGGCGCAGGTACCATGGCACCGATATCAGAATTTATTACGCTGACCAAGGTGTTCGGTCCTGAGTCTATCGAACGTTTCAACCTGTTCCAGGCGGTATCGGTTACCGGTTTGCCGAACCCCGGCTATAGTACCGGCGATGCCATCAACGCCATTAAAGCCGTTGCTGCCGCGAAACTGCCTGCGGGATATGGGTACGAGTTTTCGGGTTTAACGCGCGAGGAACTGGCCAGCGGTACCCAGTCGGTTTATATTTTTATTCTTTGCCTGGTATTCGTTTACTTCCTGTTAAGCGCTCAGTATGAGAGCTATATTTTGCCGCTGGCGGTGTTGCTTTCGCTGCCCATCGGCTTAACAGGGACATACATTTTTGCAAGGATAGCGGGGATCGACAGTAATATTTACGTACAGATCTCGCTCATTATGCTCATCGGTTTGCTGTCCAAGAATGCCATCCTGATCGTAGAGTTTGCGGTAGAGCGCAGGCGCGCCGGGATGGAAATTATCCAGGCGGCCATAGAAGGGGCGGTGGCCCGTTTAAGGCCGATCCTGATGACCTCGTTCGCGTTCATCTTCGGTATTATGCCGCTGATGTTCTCGACCGGCGCCGGCGCCATCGGTAACCGTTCTATCGGTACAGGTGCGGTGGGCGGTATGTTCATCGGTACGCTGGTGGGGGTATTTGCCATCCCGGTACTGTTCATTATTTTCCAGACCATCCAGGAAAAAATGAGCAATAAGCGTCGTTTGAGACATTTGGAAGAGGATGAGGACGATGATTTTGTTCCGGCCGATTAATTTGAATGACAACATGAAGAACTACATAAAATATATATTTCTCACAACGGTACTGGCTGTCACGGCGCTATCGTGCAGCGTGAATAAGCACTATGAGCAGCCGCAAATGAACACCGGCGACCTGTATCGCGGCCAAACCGGGCAGGATACCATTACCATTGCCAACATGCCCTGGGAGCGATTGTTTACTGATACCGTTTTAAAGGCGCTCATCCACGAAGGATTGTATAATAACCTGAATCTGAAGATCGCGGTTCAGAAAATTTACGAGGCACAGGCTGCATTGGGCCAAAGCAAGGCGGCCTTACTGCCAAGCCTGAGCGGTAATGTAAGCGTAACCAGGTCGAAATTTTCAGCTGCAAGTTTGGGTGCGGAACCGGGTGTGATCAATACTTTATCAACCACCTACCAATTGGGCTTAAGCAGCAGCTGGGAAGCGGATATATGGGGTAAGCTAACAAGCGCCAAGCGCGCCGCATTTAACAACCTGCTGCAAACAGATGCTGCAAAACGGGCTGTACAAACACAATTGATAGCAGATATTGCCAATAATTATTTTACCCTGCTTGCACTCGATAAGGAACTGGAAATAACCACCCAAACCCTCGAGAACCGTAAAAAGGATGTGGAAACGATGAAGTCGTTAAAGGAGGGTGCTGTAGTAAATGGCGCGGCTGTAGTGCAAAGCGAGGCCAATCGTTACGCCGCCGAAGTGGCTATTCCTGATCTGAAACGTAGCATCCGCGAAACGGAAAATGCGATAGATATCCTGGTGGGCCGTGCGCCGGGTGCGCTGAACCGAGCTAAACTTGATCAGCAAACCATAACCGATAGTTTGCAAACCGGCGTGCCGTCGCAACTATTAAAAAATCGTCCCGATGTGCAGCAGGCGGAATATGCCTTCAGGGCGGCGTTTGAAAACACCAATGTAGCGCATGCTTATTTCTACCCGCAGCTCACTATCACCGCCAGCGGGGGCTGGAGCAACCTGACGTTAAAAGACTTTTTTACCGGATCGGTATTTTACAACATTGCCGCCGGGTTAACACAGCCCATATTTAACCAGGGCATCAATAAGGCACGTTTAAAAACCGCGCAGGCACAGCAAAATGAGGCTTTATTAAGCTTTCATCAAACATTGCTAACCGCTGGTCAGGAGGTATCGAACGCCCTGTACGCTTATCAAACCGCCACCGAAAAAGGCGGCGCGCGCGCTAAACAAATCGCTTCGCTCACCAAAGCAGTTGACTATACACAGGAGCTATTGCGCTATAGCTCGGCAACCAACTATACCGATGTGCTGACATCAGAACAGAATCTTTTGGCTGCGCAGCTGGATGGGGTTAATGATCGTTTACAGCAATTGCAGGCAGTGGTGAATTTGTACAGAGCGCTGGGTGGAGGATGGAGATAGGTTGATTCGAAATTCCAGTTTCGGATTTATATTTTTTTCATTACAAGGAATGAGGCGATCTTTTCCTGTGTTATGATGAGTGGAGCTTATTTAAACCACCTTTTCACCCAATACCCTTTCCAAAGCCAAAGCCCCGAAAGCACGATAATGGGAAAGAACACCCACCGCACAGCCATTGCAGCATAATGCAACTGCGCTACCGGACCATAAATATAACCGATAACGGGAATGCTCAGCAGGATGTGAACCCAGCGAATGATCTTTCGTTCGGTTGATGCTTTCATAAATTCAGTATTCCAGTTCGCTGCAATCGTAGCCTGCCTTATTCAGCAGCGATTCGATATAGCGGGGAGAAATATCATTCGCCTCGATACGCAGGATATTATCGCAATCTTCCAGATCGAAATTCCAGCCGGTAATTGCCGGAACCGCGCTTAACAATGGTTTTACCTCACTAACCTGTTCAGGCTTTTCAACGCTTGTTGTAAATATCAGAATGTCAGTCATGGCTTTAGTTTATTGGTCAATAGTCATTTGTTATTGGTAATAACTATTGAGGATTTGATTATTGGACAAATGCGTCCATTTATTTGTTACTGGATAAATCAAGTAAATCATCGGTCATTAATCATTAAGATACCATCCACTAATGACTAATGACCAATGACTGTCGACTTACTCAGCCTTTGTTTCTTCCCGGCCGGCTTCTTCCTGCCAGTATCTTTCAAAATGCTGACGTTTCCTTTCCCAGTTGCCGTGGCCGCAGGCTTCCATCTTGGCGCGGAATTTCTCACGTTGCTCGGGTGTCATGTTCTTGAAACGCTCTTCCATGCGGTGGCGCATCCAGTTACCGCGGCCGCCCGGGCCACCCTTACCAAAGCCGAACAGTATTTTACAGAGCACAAATATGCCCATGGCCTGCCAAAAGGTTATGGTTCCCAGGTGCAGGATGGCCGGCATCAGCCAGTTCCACAAATTCATCACTATAAAGCTGATGAGTGATAAAAAAGCGGCGACCGCAAATGGGATAAATATGAATCGCCTTCTATAAAAAAATGATTTCATGATCTTTTAATGTTTTAATATTGTGTAATTTCCTCATACAATTGTTTTAACCGTTTGCGCAGGTGCACCACCGCATACCGCTTGCGCGATACCAGGGTCTGCACCTTTTCGCCGGTTTGATCGGCCATTTCGGCGAATGAAATGTCCTCCAGCTCGTGCCAGATAAAAACCTGGCGCTGCTCTTCAGGCAGTTCATCAAGCGCGTAGAACAGCTCTTCCCAAAAAAGATTGCGCAGATATTCTGTTTCGGGCGTTGCCGCTTCCGTCATCAGGATGGCTTTAAAGTCCGGCGCATCATCGTCATCCTCCTCCGGCAGCATATCGTCAATCAGCGTTTCGGTATGTTTCTTATGCTTGTCTGATATTTTGTTCCGCGCTACCCGGTACAGCCACGCGCCGGTTTGCTCAATAGGTTCCGAATTAATAACCGAGCTGAACTGGTACCACACATCCTGCAGAATGTCTTCGGCGTCCTCATCGTTTTTCACCCTGCGCCGGATAAAGCCCAGCAAGTTTTTACCATAGGCGCTGATGGCTTGTATGATAGTCTTGTGGTTTTCTTCGGGCATTACAGCTGTTATCAATTTATTTTACCGTTGTTTATAGAGAAGACGATTGGCTTTTGAAAACATTTTAAATTTTTTGAAAAAATGTTCATGGTTGACAGATAATGGTTCATAGTTGATGGTTCATTGTTCATAGTAGAATGTTATTAGCTAAATTGCCATTGGTTTTACCTCGGCGGCTGCGAACTTATCAGCAGTTCATAGTTGATGGTTCATGATAAAATGTTGCAGCGGCTATGAACTATCAACCATGAACTATGAACTACACCGCAACGGCTATGAACCATCAACCATGAACACAAGGATAAACTACCTCAACGCCATCTTTATGCTCGCCTCGGCGGCGGCGGCTATGTTTATTCCGTTCGAGTTGTTCCTGTTGTCGTATGCTATATTGGGGCCTGCGCATTATTTAACCGAAATATCGTGGCTTAAACAGCGCCAATTCTTCACCCTAAAAAGGTACGATTTTATTTTCATCGCCGTTGTGGCCATCGTTAGCCTGGTCTTGAAGCTGCCCTATGCCAATTTGGTATATTACACATTCGGGCTTTCGTTTATACTGCTGGTCTTAAAAAATAACGTCAGCCGCGTACTTGCATTTGCAGTACTGATCATCGCGGGTTATTTCCTGCTCACCAATAATTTGTTACGAACCATCTTCGGCCTGTATATACCTACGCTTATCCACGTATATATATTCACAGGCGCATTTTTATTATTTGGAGCTTTGAAACAGAAAATTGTTTCAGGCTATGTGGCGTTTTTTACATTTTTAATCTGTCCGCTGCTGTTGTGTGTAATCCTGCCCGGCATGCACGCACAACCCACCCAGTGGGCAATTCAAAACTACGGGCACTTCAAAAACCTGAACACCGTGAGTCTCCGTAATCAAACCCTCAACGTGTACACCAACCAGGCCAGCATCATTTTAACCCGGCTTATCGCGTTTGCCTATACCTATCATTACATTAACTGGTTCAGCAAAACAAAGATCATCAACTGGCACCGCATCCCCTTCACCTGGGCTGTAATCATTGTTTTAGTGTGGATGGCATCGGTGGGTTTATATTTCCTCAACTACAAATTAGGAATCAAATGGCTGTTCATCCTCAGCCTGGCGCATGTGATATTGGAGTTCCCGTTAAACTACCGCAGCTTCGCGGGGATTTACAAGTTCATTGGTTCATTGGTTCATTAGTGGGGAAATTGGCAAGGATGCCTCAGATTATTCCATTGTTATTAATAACTTAGATAGCTCATTCCCAATGAACTAATAAATGGCAAAAATATACGACTTCAACCTTGCCGACCGTATCCGCGAGGCTCTGGCCCACCTGCCCGATGTGGAGGAAAAGGAAATGTTCAGCGGTGTGGTTTTTATGGTAGATGGCAAAATGTGCGTAGGCGTAAGTCATAACGATCTGATGTGTCGCGTTGGTGCCGATATTATCGAAACGCTATTGGATGAAAACGGCGTACGCCAGATGATGATGCGCGATAAGCCCGCAAAAGACTTCATCTATGTAAGTCCGGAAGCCTTTCAAAACCAAAAAGATTTCAACCGCTGGATAAAGCTCTCCCTGGATTTTAACCCAAAAGCCAAAGCATCCAAAAAGAAAAAGTGAGCGGTTGAATAGAGAATGGAGAATAGTTGTTATTTTAGATGATGACTCCCACAACTCACTAAATTATGAATATCAAAAGAAACGTTTTTAAGCACGCGTTGCTAACACTGTGTATTCTGTTTGCCACTATAGCTGCCAGAGCGCAAAGCGATCCCGCCAAAGAAATGATTGATGCCATGAACGCGTCGGCCAATGAATGGAACCAGGGCCATCTCGATACCTTTATCAGTTTATACGAAGAGTCGGCTACCATGATGTACCCCAACGGCCCCGTTGGAATGGACGGCATAAAAACCCTTTACCAAAAATCCTATTTCAAACCCGACGGCATGCCCAAACAAAACCTCCGCTACAGCGATCTGAAGGTCCGCATGCTCGGCACTGATTACGCCTTGTTAACCGGAGCCTTTACGCTTTATGGCAATAACCTGCCCGAACGCTCCGGAAGATATTCACTGGTGATGCACCATACCGCTAATGGCTGGAAGATATTGCATGACCATTCGAGTTAAAAAGAGCGGCATTAATAATAAACGTAAAAAAACGGGTGTCATGCTGAGTGATAAAATCCGAGGCCTCTGAAGGTGAAATGACAAAAGATGGGTGTCATGGGTAGGTACAAGCTTGCACTGAATTTCTCGAAGTGAAGCATCAGCGCCGGGCTTGTACGCCATGCTTAGCGCGCGGGCATTGGCCTTTGCGCACGTCGCCCTTCGAAAAGCTCAGGATGACATCCACCTGCACGTTCAATTTAACTTGTCATGGGTAGGCTCTCGAAGCATGACACCCTCCTGTTTAAGAAAAATGACGCGACGATAAAAATCAGAAATCGAACATTCAAAATCAATCCAGCCCCAGGTACTCCTTCTGCTTAATCTCCACCAACCCTGAAGTTTGGTCCCTGCGGAGGTAAATGCTTACGGTATAAAAGCTGTTATCGAAAAGGTAAATATTATTGGCTTCATCAGCGCCGTGAAACTTCATATCAAGGCCGTAACGCTTGGCCTGGGCTATCATATTGATGATATGCTGCGGATCGTTCGAAGTATAAGAAACGGTGCGAAGAACAGTTCCGTTATATAATTTGGTATAATTACCCACTACAATTTTTTCGGTATTGGGTTTTCCGGCAATATTCTTGAAATACTCTACTTCGTGCCCATTAACGTCGATGCTGTAGTCCTGCCTGAACGAGTTTCCCTGCAGCAAATTGCTGTACACCTCTCCGTTGGTGAGGTTGGTATAATACACCAGGTCGTTAAAATTGGTGTTTTGTCCGTACATGCTCAGGCTCGCCAGCAGCATTGCAGGTATAAGGAACAGGTATTTTTTCATGATAACTCAAATATACATTGATGAGAGCCAAAAATCAAGGGTCAAGAACCAAGACAGAAAACGTTCAAACTTTTTCCTTCAATCTTGGCTCTTGATTCTTGGCTTTTGATTCTTGGCTCCTGATTTCTATTCTTGACTCTTGTCTCTTAACTTCTTGGTTCTATTTCTCCTCTCCCGGATGATACGTTTTCTCCGCGTGTTTCAGCACATCGGTTTTATAAAACAGTACATCTTTAAACTTTCCGTCAATATACATGCCAGCCTGATCGGTATAGTGTTTTGAGGCCGGATCGAACGATTGGCCGCCCGTAATTACGGTTTTTGCCTTAATACGGGTACCAAATTCCACAGCTGCAATAAAGCTGTTGCCCGAATAGCCATAACGTTTTTTGGTGCTCATGGTCCTACTTTGAAACGATGGCAGTTGCCCGAATGCCGACGATACCGCACCTACCGGGATACTCGGCGCATCATCGCTAAAGGTTACGCCGTCAGCCGGGCGCTGGTAGCGGTTAATATCGCCCCACTTAATATCCCAACTGCCGTAGCGGCTTTTCAGATTATTAAGGGCCTCGGTGAATAGCTCCAATTGTTGCGTGGCGGTAAGCGTTTGCATCAGGGTGCCCACACGTTCGGTCATATAAGTCCCTTCCTCTTCGCTTTTGGCAGGCGGCAGTTTACGCATTACAATGGTGCCCCACTCAACGGCGATGCTTGTCGCTACCGAGTTAGCCGCCGAATATCTGTCCCAGTCGCGCATCACCTTTACCGGACCGGCCAGCCTTTCTTTCACAGAATCAGCCGCACCGTCATAAGCCTTCAATAGTGGCGGCAACAATACGTCGAACGCGGCCAGGTAATGATCATATCCTTTTTTGATCATTTCATCGAGCGATAACTTTTTATCATCACTCAGCAAGCGGATGGCATTAATTGCACGGTAATTCTGCCCATCGGGCGCCATGTAAGCAGGATACTTCGTTTTATCCGGACTGTATTTGCCCGATGAAGCAAAAGGCGTAGAATTACAATTCTGGATCCAGCCGTTTGCAGGGTTGTAAACGTGTACGCTTTCATCAACAGGGTGCAGGCCTTTCCACTCGGTGGCCGAAGTGCTGCCATCTACAGGAAACCGCCAGTCGAATTTAGGATCGCGGAGCGGCATAAAGTTGCCGTACCAGAAAGCTATGTTACCCTTATCATCTGCATACACGGTATTGTTGGTGGCATTATTCAACAAGCCCATCGCCTTCTTGTATTCGGCAAAGGTATTGGCTTTGGTAATGAGCCACGATTCCAACAAGGCCTTGTACGACCGGTTATCAGCCCTTAGCGCCAGCCATTTCCCATCCCGGCTACCCAATACCGGTCCGTGATGCGTATAATAACCGGTGATCACCTTCGGTTCCTCATCCTTGATCTTCAGCGTCAGTTTCCGGGTAGTAACAGGTTTCAACTCACCGTTATATTCATAGAACCATTTGCCATTCTTTTTGGTCATTTTTTCGGCGTACAGGTCGCCCACATCGGCATTGCTGCTGGTGTGCATCCAGCCTAAATGCCGGTTAAAGCCCTGGTATACAAAAAACTGTCCCCAGGTAACTGCCCCGTACACGTCCAAACCCTCAGCGCTTACCAGCTGTACCTCGCTCCTGAAATAAAAAGGCACGTGCGGATTGATATACAACATGGCATACCCTGATGCCGATTTCTTCGGCGCGATGGCAAATCCATTCGAGCCTGTCTCCCGGTCGGTAACCGGCGGATTATAAACTGCACCCATCTTCTCGGTGCCATCGCTGCCGTAAAAGGTTTTGGTCTCATTCAACCCTATGCCGCCGGTAACGGTGGCCGATACGCTGCCATCGGTGAACATCAGCGCAAACCACGGCTCAAACCGCTGAAAAACAGCAGGTTTAACCTCCGGATGAGTGTATAAATAATAGTTCACACCGTCGGCAAAAGCATCCAGTAATTTCTTAAAAAAAGGAGCCGAGGTTTTGTAATCTTTAATGGCGTCGGCTGTATCGGCTATCAATTGCAGCTGAACATCAGTATAAAGGGTCTTTTCACTGCCCGCTTCACTTTGCCTGCCCAACTGATACAAATAATTCTGTTCAATGCCCTTGAAATTGTCTTCACATTCGCTGTACATCAGCCCAAAAACCGCATTGGCGTCGGTTTTACCATAAATATGCGGAATGCCCCAATTATCGCGCACTATGGTTACTGCGGCGGCCTCCTGCTTAAACCGGCCGATCTCGGCAGCGTTAAATCGCTGGCCCAAAACAATTAGTGGCGTCCACAATAAACAAATTATTAATATTTTTTTCATGATAAAATTGGCTTTCCCTTAAAATTTGCAATAAAAAGCACTTTTTTGGTCTCATCGCCCCAAATAAATGTTACTTTTACATTTTTAAAATATACTAAACCCGCTACACTAAGCGTTGGTAATGCGAAAAAGCTAATATAGCTTGCAAATGCCATAAATAGGTATAGGTTTTGTTATAGTTATCCCATTATTTGAAATTTCATTTACTGGCCTGACCGCCAGCAATATAAAGGGCTTGGGTTTTCATATAGCATGTGATCTGAGATTTAGTTGATCAACATTATTTGAATGGTGTTGTGTGCGTTCGGGGGTGAGATACCGAACGCATTTTTTTTGCCCTGTAGAAACACAATACATTGTGTCTCTTATCTGCCACACCCATTTGTCATAATGCACCCTACCCGAAACATTTTCGCCGCTTGTGTTATTATATCAATTATAAACCACACAAGTATGAAATACGCATTTATAATTGGCTCGAGTGCATTTATTGTACGCGGCCACACCATAAGCTATGGCGAGAGCGGTAACTGGAAACCTTTCCTGAGAATAAAAACCCTGGCCGAGCCAAACGGTCCGAACCTGGATATTGATCTGGATATCAAAGATACCGATGGCAAACCCGTAACCTTGTTTTCAAACAAACCCATAACAGGCGCCCCGTATAATGTGATGACCACACACGACGGCGTAAAGGTACTGCGCCTCGATGGCAGCACCATTATCCACGTACACCAATTAAAAGATGAAGACGCAATGGCTCTTGAACACAACATCGTTGCCGAACTGGAGGTGCACTCACCCGTAGTTGCTATCAGGATAAGCGGCGAATTTTTCGTCGACCGCCTCCACGTCCGCGCGGAGAATGAAAAGCTATTCATTAACGAAAACGGCTACGCCACATCAGCGCTGGCGGGCAGCAATGATTTGAAGTTTACTTCGGAAGGGGTGCTTTTATAGGATCGTTCATGGGTTCATTAGTTCATTGGTATATGGCGGTCGCCCCCGCTCACCAATGAACTAATGAACAAATAAACTAATGAACCTCCCTGTACTTCGCCATCACCAGTAATATCATCCTGTTATAAGTATCCAATCCCTGCGGTTGGTTGTTCACTTTCAGAAAACGGTCATAAAAAAGGCTGGTGATCACCTCCGCCTTGTTCTGATAGGTTATCCAGTATTTCCGCTCATCCACAAAATCCTGGTGAACGGCTTTCGATACGCGGGGCTTCAGTTCCTTGTTAGCCAGGCTATCGCGGTAGTAAAGAGCGTGCATAAACTCATCCACCGCTAAATGGTAAGCCGAATACCGCAGCAATTTATCTTCCGATCCTATTCCTGCTAAAAAGCCCACAAAGTCTGCCTCATCCTCCGGTCCATACCCCATCTGGTGCGACATTTCATGGCAGGCCACCACAGGTCGGTTAAAAACCGGCATTTCATAATTCACCTGCGCCTCACCTGTAAAAGGATTAAAATAACCCGAAGTACCGATATAGTTTAGCAACGGTGTCAAAAGCGACGGTTTTGCTAAAGGATAATAAGTTCTGAACTTCACCGAATCGGCAGAGAGCTTGCTTACCGCCGCTTTAGCAGTTTGATAAATAGCGCTGTTATTGGTTGCCAGATCGGCAGGCGTTAGCCGGGCGCGGGTAGCGTTTGCACTATCGATCAGCATGGTGGTTACCCTTTTCAGATCGACGGTGGTGTAACTGGTATCGCGCAGATTCAGCCGCTCCCCGGCTGATAGACGAAAATAATTCATCCCCCAAAACAAATAAAACACTACAACGGCTGCCTGCACTTTTACGATCATGCCCAGCGTGAGCAAAAGGCAGCGCATCCATTCCCTTTTAAAAAGCAATTTGATAAACCGGCAAAGCGCGTAGATTAGGTAAGCGATCACCAGCAGGTATAAAACATCGCCTGCACTAAAAGGCAGCAAGCCCAAAACCGGATGCAGTAAATAGCAGATCACCGGGTAAAACCCTTCCGAAAAATAACGCTCAACAGCGTAAGCGTGATCGGCAAACAGCATCAGCAAAACTATCACTACCATTAAAGCTGCGATGGTAATGGCTCTTGTTTTTAATGATGATTTGTTCTGCTTGCTTAACATAGGCGGTAAATATACCATTACTGTTCGGAAGATTTTAAGCCCGGCCGTGTGCGATTTCCCGCCTTGGGGCGGGAGGAGGGTGGGGTTTCGCCGACATGCATGCCGTATATACAAGGCTAAATAAATAGTATCATTAACCCCCTGCCTCCCCTTCCCCAAGGAAAGAACCGCACAGGGCCAACGCTTTTAAAGTAATATACAAATGCCCCCAAACAAAAAGCCCTCTGCTAATGCAAAGGGCCCTTGTATTATGTAATAAACCGTTTGGCTTATTTTATTGAAACCGGGATGCTGATCTTATCCCAATCCATGCTGAAACCGTTTTTAGTGATCACATAGGTCAGTGATTCGGTCATGGCGTGCTCTTTCGGAGTTACCATTACACGCAACTGATCCTGCGCCTGGTCGTATTTAAATGCGCCCCACTGCTCGGCAGTTTTGTTGAAAATAACTGTCCATTGGCCTTTTTCGGCAGGGATCACAAAGAATGCGTATTTACCGGCAGGCAGTTCTTTGCCTTCAACTTTAATGGCTTTGCTGGTAGTGAAAGTGGTGGCAGAATCTGCACCGGCACGGTAAACTTTACCATAAGGCTCTAAACCGCCCCAAATTTTGCGGCCTTTTACATAAGGGCTACCGTAACGGATAGTGATGGTTGAACCTGCAACAACACCTTTAACGCCTTTGTGCGGGCTTGCCGGTTTATCCTGTGCCATTACAGTTACTGCTAATAACATGGCACACATCATAACTGAGAATGCTTTGAAATTAAATAATGCTTTCATAATAAATATTTTGTGGGTTTATAATTACGCAATAAAGATAAACCGAAAATAGCATTTGCCGTATCTGATTAATGTTAAATTATTTTAGGGTGATTTTCGCACATTTTTAATCTCCGGTTCTCAAAAAAATATAATATAATTTCAACATTCATACAAAACAATACTAAACCTGCAACGTTTTAAATATCAGAATCATATTGCAGTTAGGAATTGACCGAAAGGTTAAACAATTGTTGTGATTTTTGGCCCCATGTCGTACGGCATGGGGTTTTTCTTTTTAGGCTCATATACGTCTCGATCTCCGCAGTAATTTTGATCTGATTATTTACCGGCATGGACTATATTTGTTGCGGGTATCAAATAGTCTGCACGGCCATATTACATGAAGGATACAAACAAAACATTCTTTTTATTCTTGCTTGTATTGGCGCTTATAGTAAACGTTGCAGGCATCAACGTCAACTTTTTTACAGACGACCCCGGCCTGTATGCGGCAATCTCTAAAAATCTGCTCTGGAAAAAAGATTTTTTCGAACTATTCACCTACAACCGCGACTGGCTTGATAAGCCTCACTTTCCGTTCTGGGCGGTATTGTTGAGTTTTAAAGTATTCGGCGTGAGCGTTTGGGCGTATCGCCTGCCTGCGCTGCTTTTCTTTTTCCTGAGTTTGATCTATACCTGGCTTTTTGCCAAAAAATATTACGGGCGCGATATTGCGATGATAGCAGTACTCGTATTAGCCACTGCACTGAACATCCAGATGTCAAATACCGATGTCCGCGCCGAGCCTTACCTCATGGCCCTGATCATGGGATCGGTTTACCATATAGCCAGCCTCTACCGGCGTTATTCCCTCAAACACCTCCTTTTAACCGCACTGCTTACCGCCTGCGCCATTATGACCAAGGGCATCTTCGTTATCGTGGCTGTTTACGGCGCGGTATTGGGGCAGATGATCTTTGAAAAGAAGCTAAGGGAGATCTTCCGCTGGAAATGGCTGGCACTTGCCATACTTACCATTCTTTTCACCTTCCCCGAACTTTACGCGCTCTATACCCAGTTCGATCTTCACCCGGAAAAAACCGTCTTCGAGCGGCACAATGTTTCGGGCATCAAATGGTTTTTGTGGGACAGCCAGTTCGGCCGCTTCATTAACAGCGGACCGATCAACCGCAAAGCATCGGGCAGTAAATTCTTTTACCTGCACACGCTGCTATGGGCCTTTGCCCCCTGGTGTTTACTGTTTTATTATGCCGTTTTCAAGAATATCAAAAATATAATTAAGCATATAGCCTTAAAGGAATATTATACGTTAAGCGGCGGTTTGTTATTACTGATGCTTTTCTCTTTGTCAGGCTTTCAATTACCATTTTACACCAATGCGGTGTTCCCGCTGTTTGCTATTATCACGGCTCCGTTTTGCATTGAAAACCTTCCAAAATTTGGCATGAGGTTCCGGCACGTCACTTTCTTGCTGTATGCTATTTTGTTGATCGCCGCGGTTGTCATTATCGACAGTCTTTTAAAGCCTTCAAACTATTTATTAGTTACCACAATTTTTGCGGTGCTTGGTTTTACTAACTTCTTTTTTAAAGGACTCACAGATTTTCACATCAGAATCTTCGCGGTTAGCTGTTTGGTGTCATTGTTCGCGGGCTGTTATCTTAATGTAGTTTTTTATAATGAAATAACTCCTTACAAAGGTGAAATCGCCGCAGCCAGTTACATCAACCAAAAGCCATTCGATAAAGTCGATATCTACTCCTTAAAATTCGAGAATAATAATTTCCAGTTTTACTGCAAAAGGCCTGTTAAGTTCTTACCTATCGGTCAACTCGGCAAATTCCATCCAACAAAACCATCCGTATTTTTCGCCAGCCAGTTGTCCATCGATTATTTAAAGCAAACCCATGTGGATTTCAAGATACTGAAATCGTTCATTACCTATCCGCAGGAAAACATTTTACCAGCGTTCATCAATAAGAAAACAAGGCAAAGCGTACTCGGTCACGTTTACTTAATTTACCGATAGCCAAAAAAAAACACGAAGTTAAAGAAACTTCGTGTTCATGCCTTAAAAGGCCCTTTTACCTTTCTGCTTTAACCTTTTCGCCCCTTATTGCACCTTGTATTTAAATACCTGACGGCCCAGATTACCTTTCTTATCCATGCCCTCAAGCACTACGCGGTAGGTACCCGCGCTATCGGCGTTAAAGAAAGTAACCGCGGCATTACCATCAACGTCTGTGTTTACATTTGGTTTCCAGAATATGGTGGTCCTGTTGTCAGCCAGTTTGCTGGCATCAGGCGCATCATATTTTGGCGAATAAAACTCTTTTGCCTTGTAAACCCCTGCAGGTGTAAACGTATATACACCAGGCGCAGTTTCGGTACTTATCACGTTATCATTCGTCCCGGCTATCTTCGTGGTGATCACCATCACCCCGGCCCCGCCTTCCATACCATAAATGGCCGAATTAGCCTCCTTCAGTATCTCCACCGTTTCCACCGTTCTGGGTAGGATATCATCTATCGGTATACGTCCGCGGCTTACGCCATCAATAACTATCAGCATGGGGCTTGCCGAACCTGATGACGATATGGTTGAATTCGACCCCGCACTTTTCAGATAAGGAAAATTGTTAACAAAGTCAACGTCCCGCGCAAGCCCGTTCAAGGCAGTAACCAGCGATGGCGCCGTTTCAAACACACTGCCGGTAATAACCTGGTCGGCATGCCCGGGCCCACCCAGGTTCGACGACCGGTAGTTCGCGTTATTTCTTATCACTTTTTGTGGCTTCTCGTCTTTTAAATAAGTCCGCTGCTCATTGCTGGCTGTCATTGCTCCGCCACGCTGATTACTCTGCATCGAGGCAATAATATCGGCACTTCCGTTATAACCGGCATCCATTATATTTCCAGATTCAACAGGGGCGTCTGCCGCAGGTGGATTTAAAGTGATCACCGCCGCGTTTTTCCCCGATTTTGAATTGGTTTTTAGGGTAAAGGCTGTTCCCGTCTCAAACAACATATCGGCAAAACGGAAATTCCCCTGTGCATCGGTAGTTTCGGTTCTAATATTACCGCTGCCGTTATTCGGCAGCAGCACAACCTGTACACTGGGTATTGGCGCGCCGGCCTTGGTTCTAACCTTTCCTGTTAGATCCATCGATCGTTCGGGCTTAATGCCAGGCCATGCGGCCATATTCTTATCGTCCAGCAATTGCTTCCACACAAAACGCCTGTAGCCTTGTGTAAGCATCAGCGCATCCAGGCCGGCGCGGGTATCTTTGTTGATGTTCGCAAAATAATAGTTCGGCTTTTCAACATAGCCTTTCAGTTCCGATGTCAGCAACAGGCTGGTCAATATTGTGTTCTCTGCATTTTCATCTACCAGCACCTTGCTTTCGTCAATTACCGATACCGAAAACGATCCGCCGCTCGCCGGCCCTTCCCCAGTTTTGGCATTCAGATTCAGCGTCACATTGCCGCGTTTGGCGTAAACGGTTTTATCAGCCTTAACCGAAAGATCGAGCAGATCCTTACCCTGCACAAATGCCAGGCGCTCGCTCAGCGGCTCGCCTGTTGACGAAAATAACGTAACCTGCAAAATGCCGGTCTTCATGGTAGCCGCAGGCATATCCAGGCCAAGCACCGCATTATCCAGCTTGGTATTCACCTTCTTTACCGAACCAGACCAGTAGATGAGCAGGTTGATATCCTTATTCAAATTCTCTTTATAATACGCCCTGTTCGCTCTTATCTCAATCCCTATTTTTGCCGGATCATCCATATTCACTGCCAGCACTATGCCTTTAGCCTCTGCATCTGGCAGGTTAATAATTGCCTGCCCGCCGTTACTGTAAGTTATCTTCGCCTTATATTTTTTTCCATCCTCGGGCAGCAGGTCAAAAGTACCCATACCTATATGGCTCGATTCTATCTTTGCCACCTCCTTATTATCACCATCCAATATCACCCCCTTTAAGTCAACCCCTAAACCATCTGCCCCCACAGCTTTAAACGCCACTTTACTTTGTATGCCTGCCACCAGGTTGCCGCCTTCGGGAAAAAACTGCAGCACAGGCGCGCCTGTCTTTTTATCCGCTGCCGCAACCCGGTCTACATTGTTAACCGAGCTTACCGAAACATTTTTATCAAAAAAATAAGCGTGATCGGCATTCTGCATATAATTGGTATATGCCCTCACCCGGTAACTACCTTTTTGCAGCGAATCGGGCAATGTAAAATCGCCCCAGCCAATGCCGTTATTCAGCAAGATAGCCTTCGATTGCAGCACCGCATTATTTTTCCCTATCAGGTCTGCATGCAGGATCCCGCTAATGGTCGATGGCACATGCAGTTCGCCCATGGTAACGTAGGCTTTAAAATACATGGTTTCACCGGCAACGTAACACATATAAGGCCTGTCGAAATGCAGGTAGGCTTTCTCAATAATGTGATCGGTAATGATGGTTTTAATTTTGGATACCGCGTTTTCCAAAACGGGACTGGTTTGGCACCAGGCTGCTGTTTGAACAGATACAAGCAGGCCGATTACGAAAAGTAGCTTTTTCATAAGGGTTAATTAATGATAAGTGATATCTTTTGCCCGTCTTCTTCCAATGCGAACCAGCGGAGTTCAACAAGCGTATTTATAAATGCTTACAAAACAAGGCCCTGCTTCGCTAACCAGGGGCAAAATGGTCAGAAAACGAAATAGCAGCGGTTTATATTTGGTGTATAAATATACTTATCTTTTTAGAAAGAACCAAGAGCCAGGGATCAAGAGCCAGGAGAGAAAAATATTTTTATCGGCAAGGTTGTCTTTGATTTTTTGCTCCTGTCTTGGCTCTTGAGTCCTGGCTCTTGCGGCTCTTTCCCTACTTATTTCCCAGCACTTTGAAAAAGTTCCGGGTGAGGCGCTGAAGAATGGTGGCCTTTTCGGTAATTATTTCGGCATCGGCCATCATTCCCTGCTTTAAGCGGATAGGCTTTTTAAGGTCTGATGAATTGGCGATCTTAAAGTCAACCTTCGAGATATATACGCTGTCTTTATACGGTACATCGGCAATGTATTTTATCCGGCCGCGTATCATGCCGTATTCTTCAAACGGATAACTCCTAAGCTTTACCAGTACTTCCTGGCCTTCCTTTATCTTGCCCATGTTATTTTGGGGAATGGTCATTTCGCCAAAGAAAGCCTCATTGCCCGGGTCGATATAAAAAACGTCCTGCCCGGCGTTAAGTACCTGGTTTTCCTGTATAATGCCCGCATATGATAGTTTTCCTCGCTGCGAGGCGCTCAGCACATATTTATTTTTCCAGTCTTCTGCAGTACTGATCAGGCTGTTCAGCGCCTGCAAAAACTTTGCCCGCTCTTCCTGTACCTGGTTGTCCAGTTCCAGTATTTCCTTTTGCTTGGCGGCATAGTTATTATCTCCCGTCAGCAATGCCGATTCGGTTTGCAGCAACGGCGACCGCTTTGCCAGAAACTTGCTTTCCTCCTGCCGTAGTTCCGCTTTGGTTTCCACATGCTGCTGGGCGAGTTTTTTATGCATTTCGTACTCATCGCTGGCCAGCGCCATATCTTTTTCCTGTATGGTTTTCTGGGTCTTTAATTGCTGCTGCTGTTTATCAAGGTACGAAAGATCGCGCTGCAGGTAAGCCTTCTTTTTAATTAGGAAGCCATTTTCAACGGTCGATCTATAAGTAATATACTCCTGGTAAAAAATCTGGTATGCCGACTGCATTTCACCAAACTGAATGTTATCGGCCTGGTTAAAAAAGATATTGTTCAGTGGTTTGTCGTGAAGCACCTGATCCTGCAACAGCTTCAGGTTATCCAGCAGTTTTAAAACACGTGCATGGTTGGCAGTGCTTTCCAGATAAGCAAGCGGCTGCCCTGCTTCCACAACCTGGTTCTCTTTCACCAGCAACTGCACCAGTTTGCCTGGTACTTTGGCAACTACAGGCTTAGGTGAGTTCGGCGAATCAACCTTTAATTGTGCCTTTACAATATCCGGGTAATCTATACAGGCGCCCAATACAACTATCAATATCAGCACCCCAAAAAACAGGGAGATCCCCCAGCGCAGCAACCAGCCCGGCACAGCCGTAATAATATCCTGCACATCGTCAGAGTGCCTCGCCTCCTCCTGGTTATCGTATGTATATGTTGATGGCATAACCGTTGATTTATGATGATTGTATGATTTCGTTGATTCCTGTCCACTTTCTTATTCCCGGCCCCAAATTTTGACTTTTGACTTTTGACTTTTGACTTTTGACTTTTACCCCCTTCACGTTCCCAACTCCAGCTGATTTTTCACCAGCCGGTAATAATCTCCTTTCAGGGCGGTAAGTTCTTTATGCGTGCCTTGTTCAATAATGCGGCCTTTGTCCAGCACTATAATGTTATCGGCATTGCTTACAGTACTAAGCCGGTGGGCTACTATTACTACAGTGCGGCCCTTAAAGAACTCCGAGAGGTTGTCCATAATAATGCGCTCATTGTTGGCATCCAGCGCATTGGTGGCCTCATCAAAAAATATATATTCGGGGTTTTTATAAACTGCGCGGGCTATCAGCATGCGCTGCCGCTGGCCCTGGCTTATACCATTACCCTCCGCTCCAATTTTAGTGTTCAGTCCTAACGGAAGACTATCGATAAAATCCTGAATATTGGCCACTTTGATGGCATGCTGTAATTTTGCTTTATTGGGATAATCGTCACCAACGGCAATATTCTTCTCTATCGATTCTGAAAATATAAAGCCGTCCTGCATTACCACGCCGCACTGACTGCGCCATGTTTTAAACCCGATGTTATGGATCGATTGATCGCCCACCTTTATTTCTCCTTTCTGCGGCTCGTAAAAACGCAGCAGCAGTTTAAGAATGGTAGTTTTCCCGCTGCCGCTCATACCCACAATAGCTGTGGTTTTCCCTTCGGGGATGTACAGGTCGATGTTTTCAAGCACAGGTTCATTGCCCGCACCCGGGTAGCGGAAAGTAAGGTTATTTATGCTGAGGCTTTTATCGGTCGGCAGGCTGTGGTTCCATTCTTTATTGGCCGGTTCCTCATCTTCCATCTGGTGTATTTCGTTCAATCGTTCCAGGCTGATCTTTGCGTCCTGAAAACCCTGCATAAACCCGAGCAACTGCTCAATAGGGCTGCTTAATTGTCCAACAATATATTGCACAGCTACCATGGCGCCCAAAGTAAGGTTGCCGTTTATAACCGCCTCGGCACTTAAGAAAGTGATCAACAGGTTTTTGCCCTCGTTAATGAAGGTGGCGCCGCCCTGCTGATACTGGCTCAATGCCAGCGTTTTTACGTTGAACTTAAACAGCCGCGCCTGAATATGTTCCCATTCCCAGCGTTTTTGCTGCTCACAATTGTTCAGTTTAATCTCCTGCATGCCGCCTATTAGCTGTACAATGCTGCTTTGGTTTTTGGCCGACACCTCAAAGCTTTTGTAATTTAATGCCCGGCGGCGTTTTAAGAACAACACGATCCACGCTATATAAAGGGTGCTGCTCGCCGCGAAAACAAAGAATACGCCAATGTTATAATACGCCAGGACCACCGAGAAAACCAACAGGTTGAACATCGAAAATATGGTGGTCAGGGTCGACCCGGTGAGGAAGGTCTGGATATTCCGCTGGTCGTTCATCCGCTGCATAATATCGCCCGTCATTTTGGTATCGAAAAAGCTCATAGGCAGCTTCATCAGCTTGATCAAAAAATCGGTAAGGATAGAAATGTTGATCCGCGTGCTGATATGCAGCAAGATCCACGACCGTATAAACTCCACGCTCACCCGCCCTATAATGAGCGCTGTTTGCGCTATCAGAATAATGTAAATGAAATTCAAATTCCGGGTATTGATCCCTATATCCACCACCGATTGCGTGAGGAAAGGCGCTATCAGTTGCAGCAAACTGCCAATGCCCAAACCAAAAAGTAATTGCAACACCAGTTTACGGTAGGTTATCAAATAGCGCAGCAAAAAGCTCCAGCTTACCTCAGTGCCCTTTTCGTCATCCTGCTCATAAAATGCCGGTGTTGGCGACAGCAGCATGGCAATACCCTCATCAGTTTCCTTATCGCTTATCCAGGCGCGCGAAAATTCAGCCTCGGTAAGTACAACAAGTCCCGCACCAGGATCGGCAATGTAATAGTTATGATTTTTTATTCTGTAGAGCACTACAAAATGGTTTTGCCGCCAGTGCAAAATACATGGCAGCTCAGCTTCCCGCAGCTGCGCCACATTCAGTTTTACCCCCAGCGACCGGAATCCTATCTTCTCCGCCGCATCGCTGATACCCAGCAACGACACCCCTTCGCGATTGATCTCGCAAAACTTGCGCAGCGTTTGCACGGTAAAATTACGTCCGTAATGTTTGGCCACCATGCGTAAGCAGGTGGGGCCGCAGTCCATTTGATCGGGTTGTTTATAATGGGTAAAAGGCATAGGCTAAATAGTTAACTGGATAAGTAAAGTACAAACAAAATGTTAACCCGGCAAAAATCTTTTTCGTGAATAGATAGCCATTTTAGGTTTATTAATAAATACCTTTCAATCAAAAAATTAATTAACTACGACCACCCTCTCAAGCGGCCGTAGCAGTTGGTTTACTTAATCTTCGACGTAGCAAGAGCAGGTAGCATTATCAAATGGGGGAAAGCCCAGGTTGGGCTGACCACCACCGCCAGGACATTGAGTAAGTGGCAAATCAGCGCAGAAAGCTGTTTGAACTGTTGTAATAACGGTTCCGCTCACGTAGCATTTTACTGTACATGGTGTGGGCGGCGTTCCGCCCATCACATCTCTCATTTCAGCTCTGCTGAGCTTGTTGAATTTCGACATAAAATTAAATTTAAAAAGTTTAGATTAGTTTTGCCGGTACCACGCCCCGGCATTCAGGCGGCATGTATTGTAAAAGTGCATGCTTCTTTACTTTCGCGAAAAGTATCGTTGGTATGCTTAATCAAGCATGTATTTCAGGTCGGCAATCTGGTACAACTCGGGCAGGCGGTAGCCGTTGAGCAGCATAGTAGGGGTAGCGCTCACCTCGGCCAGTTTACACCACTCGTGCTGGCGTTCCAGTTTGTAGAAATTGGCCTCGTTCAACTGCACGGGATAAACCTTTGCCCAGGCTTCGTAACTCTTTTGCTTTTGTTCGTACCAGTCGTGCAGGGCCTTTTTTACCAGCGCTTTATCGGCACCTTCATTCAGGGCCATCAGGTGGCGGGTTACCGGGGTTTTTATATCGTCGTCGGTATTATTGGCAGTGAATACAATGCGGGCTTGTATGTTACCATTATTATCCAGCAATTCATCCAGTGCCTTGTGCATTTTAGAACAAGGCGGGCAATACGGATTGCTTACCATGGTAATAATATTATTGGCTTCCACATTGCCAAGCACAATGCACCATTCATCATCAGGCTGTGTATATTTTGCCTGTGCAGTTACCGTATTGGTGAACAGCTCGGTATTATATTTAAACTTGTGCAGCTGTGATTTCAGCGGCTGCAATTGCTGAACCTTCAGAAACAATGGCTTCAGCAACTGCCATAAAACAACCGGGATAAGCAGGCAAATAAAGATCGTTATTCCTGCGTTAACCCAATTTATGCCGGTGGCGGCAAAACTTTCGCGCGCATTAGTGATCACCGAAATAAATTCCAGCCACAGCAGCGCCTGCACTGTACAGCACATTACGCACCATTGTTTGGCAACGCGGGCCTGATAATAAATGGAATAAAAGGTGTAAGGAAGACTTACGATATTTAAAACGGTCAGCGCCATCCATATTGCGGGCTGGTTGCCGCCAAACAGTAACAGCAGCCAGGTGCCGCCGAAGTAGAAAAAGCCTACTTCGCTCCAGCTCAATCCATCAAATACCTTTGCTGCTTTTGATGACAGTATGGCGTTGCAATTATTCTTTGTATCGCCCTGGCAAAGTTTTAAAACCAGTGGGTTATTGCTGTCTATCGATTGTACCAGTAATAATAATGATGTGATCAGCCCGGCCGTTTTAAATACCGAAAGCACACCTGCTTGCCACGTTATACCGGCAAAAAAACCGCTTTGAAAAAGTGCCGCAAATAGCACAAGTAAAATAGCGGTTGCCATTAACGGCGTTTTTATGGAAGACAGCAAAGCCATGAACGATCTGTCGGGGGCGAAGTCAGATGAGGATTCGGCTGTTAAAACCACGCCTTTAAATAGTTTTTTAAATTCCTGAAGACTGAGTTTATGCTTATTCCAGGTGTCGCTTGATACCACCACCTCATTTTCGTCGAGCTTATGCACTACCAGGAAATCGCCGTTATTAATATGTGTATGGGCTATGAACGGACAAGGGACAGTTGGCAAATTTGCCCGATCAACCCGGTAAGCCGCATTTTCGATCCCGAACCAACTGAGTATATCGCTGATGGCCAGCAGGCTGGGGTAATCGGGATGTTTCTCTAATTCGGCGCTGATCTTCTCCGGTGCAATGCTGATAGACAGGCTTTTTAAGAGTTTATTGATAGCTGCTTCAGGATTTTGCTGTTTGATGAATGATAACATAAGGTAAGGTTTATAAATTTGCTATAATTTTAAAGTTATATCTTTTCAAATAACTTTAAACACTTTGGGGTTAATAAATTTAAAAAAATACAGTCATTCTACTCCACTTTATACCTGTACACCTGCCGACCTAAATTGCCATCGTCGTCAATCCCCTCTATCACAACCCGATAGGTACCCTTTCCATCGGCGTTAAAATAACTAAACGATGCCTTGCCATCTTTATCTGTGATAATATTAGGGTTCCAGTAAATTGTGCTCCGCAAATCGGCCATTTTCTGATTGGTTTTAGGATTATCATATTGCGGCGAATAAAATTTCCGGGCCTTGTAAAAACCTTGCGGCTTATAAGTTACCACGCCGGGTGCGTAGCGATAGTGTATATTATCTGTGCGGCGGGCTGGTTTTGTAGTTATCATAATTAATCCATCTGCTGCTATGCCCCCGTAAATAGCACCATAACGCGGACCATATATGAATTCTATCCCTTCCACATCATCGGGCCTGATATCGTCAAACTCGTCCGATTCCACAATCGTACCGTCAATCATTACCGGAATCTTAATATACTGCCCGTCCCATGTGGGCGTTCCGTCAGATCTAAATTTTACCCCCCTTAATACCCCTTGCAAGCAATCCTTCAAACGCCCGCAAATAAATCGCTCTATGTCTTTTGCTGTCAACACTTGGTCGGCTTGCCCCGAGCCATTTAAATTTTGAGAGTGAGGAATAGGCATTGGCTTTTTGTCTTCTACTTTTACTTCTTTGAGCACAATAGAAGTTTTATTGATGCCATATTTCTGCTGTTCTTCATAGAACCGCCGCTGATTTAACATATAAGCAGCAGTATCAGCCTTCTTCGCGACAAACCGCCTATCTTTACCCGTACGCTTCAAATCAATGGTTGGCGGCGACAAGGTATCCAGATCCAGCGTAACGTCATCCTGACCCTTTTCCACCCGTGACTGCACCACAAACTTTGTATTGTCCGCAAATTCAAGGTTATTGAAAGCGAATCTTCCGTTGCTATCAGTTAACGTATCGCGCATCAATCCGCCCGCTGCTATTGTAAAAAGTTTTATTTTGGCGCCCGGCACAATTTTCCCGTTTCGCTTTACCGTTCCTGATATCACCAATGTTTTTTCAGATTGATATTTTACAGGGAGATTGGCGCCATCCAGCACCTGTTTCCATATGAAACTACGATAACCCTGTGTCAGCATCAGCAGGTCCAGATCGGCGCGGGTTTTATCATTAACATCGGCAAAGTAATAGTTGGGCTGCTCAACCGTTCCCCGCAGGTCAGACGTGAGCAATAAGTTGCTGAGAATAGTGGTTTCATCATTTTCGTCCGCCGGCACATTGATTTCATCCGTTACCGCAACCGAAAAACTGCCTGCCGCAGGTTTATCATTTGCACCCAGCGTGTTCAGTGTCATATTCACTTTTTGCCGCGGCTTATAGGTATTACCGGCCACAACCTTAAGTTTAAGCTGATCTGCATCGTTATTAATAAAAGCCAGCCTTTCGTTCAGCGGTTCGCCAGAGGGGCCAAAAAGCGTAAACTGCGCAATTCCAGTAGGGAATTTATTAGCTGGGATCACCGCCGAAAAAAATCTGGAACCGGGTGTACTCTCAGCTGCATAATAAACTACACCCCCACTTTGCGCTATCAAACTTAGCTTATCAATGTTGCTGCTGCTACCGGCGGTAATTCGTAATCTGATAGTATCGGCAACATTGCTAAGGTTAAAGGTATATCCTGCATTAACTGCTTTGGGTAGATCGACGGCCCCTGTACTACCGTCGGCATAAGTAATATTGGCCTTGTAAGTACGCCCCTGGTGAGCCACTATGTTAAATACCCCCATACCCAGGTGGCTGGTTTCGAAACTACATACCTGCCCGCCGGTATCATCGGTTATCGTACCTTTGATATTGCTTCCAGTACCATCAGGAGCAACAGCTTTAAAGGCAATTTTTGAATAATTTCCGGCAATTAAACTGCCCCCTTCAGGTAAAAATTGCACATCCGTTTTAGAACCCGCGACGGCTGCCATTGGCTGATTTTGTTTATTGGGGCGCACAGCAGCTTCGGGAATACCCTTAGAGACCACTGCCCCAATCAGAATTTCATGATCAAAGAAATCGGGGGCTGCGCTATTTCTCATCCAGTTGGTATATGCCCTGATGTGGTACGCGCCGGGCTTCAATGTGTCAGGCAACGCAAAATCACCCCAACCGAGCCCGTTATTTAACTGCGGTAATATCGAGGCCGCAATTCTGTTATCCGGACCAATCAGTTCTACGTGCAGCACCGTACTCACGCCCGACAACTGATGCTGGCCTCCGGCGGTTACGTAAGCCTTAAAATAAATAGTATCGCCCGTGGCATAAAAAGGCTTGTCGAAATGCAGGTATGCTTTCTCTGTTTTTACTGAATCGGTAAATAATTTCAGCTTTGCCGCGATAGAGTTAATTTCTGACGTTTCGGCGCCCGGAGCAACTTCGAAAGGATATTTATAGTCCACAGGCAACAAAGAAGATACGCCCCTGCGTCCCCAATCACCATTAAGGGTAAATGTTTTAGGATTTACCGGCGAACCATTATTATCGAACAAAACGTTATCGGCGTTAAAAACAAGCGTAGTATTTCCATTTCCGCTAAGTGGAAAATATGAGCCGCTCCTGAACCGGCGGTCTTTATTATAGCCAATATAAAGCATATCGTGATTGCCAAACATCGTATATATTCCCTGTTTATCAGGCGCCATAATCAGCTGGCTCTGATGTTTAACGTTGGTGATAAAAAACTTATCAACATGGAGCACGTTTTGATAAATCGAGAACGATTTTGGCGGCAACCGAAACACCCGGAAACCTTCTTCTTTTATCTGGTTTTTAATAACAGCCCGAAAAAAGTGCATTTGCGAGCCCTCATAAGCCGTCGCTCTGTTCTTCTCCCATTCTTTTTGTTCTTCCGGCGTCCCCGTCATCTCCTCAAACAACACCGACCCTTTATAGCTTAACAACGTAGTGCCGGGGTGCGATTGATCGAATAAGAAATCTTCGAGCAGATATTTTACTTTATAACCCAACGCCTTATTTTCGATCACCAAAAAATCGACCGACGAGGCGGTTAACCTGTTGCTGTCGGCATCGAACGCGATGTCGAGTAATTCGGGGTTCAGTAAGCGACAGTCGGCGGAAAATTTGCTTTCCCCTAAAAATTCCTTTTTAAATTGTTCAATGTACCTGCTGATATTCGGGTCTTTCTTCTTTTTGGCAACTATCGTTACCGCGTTCAAAGCAAAGGTTCGTGGCGTTAAAACGATGTCAGGAACTTTGATAGCTGTGTTACCCACAACTACGCTTTGCTTATAGGTTTCGAATCCAACAATCGAAACAACGAGTTCATACTGCCCGGGTTTAACCTTTTGAAGCTCAAAGGAGCCGTCATTGGCAGAATGATCGCCATTGGTTGCGTTACTCAGGAACACGCTGGCAGCCACTACCGGTTTAGAATCGGCGTGCGAAATTACCCGTCCGGTAATAGTTACCTGGCTAAACACGGTTAACGGCAAAAGTGCAATAAGTAATAGTAAGGTTTTGGGCATGGGCTAATATATCAATACTTTGGCGTAACACTAATTTATTAAAAACGCATAAAATCTTTTTTAAACATGTATATTTATATATCCCAGTTCCTCTAACTGTTCAAGCGTTTTAGCCGGATGCGTTTTGCCGTCCTTTAGCAAATAAACTGTGTTGCTCACGTCCAGCAAATGGTTGTACATGTGGTCGGTTATCAGCATACCCTTGTTTACCTTTTCTTCCAGTAAAAATTCCTTTATGTTTTCTATCTGCATTGGGTTGAGGTGGGTGAACGGTTCATCGAGCATGGCAAAAAGCGATGGCGTTTTTACCACGATGTACAGTTCCAGCGTGCGCCATTGCCCGCCCGAAAGCTGGCTCACTTTCAGATCTAACCGCGACTTAAAATCCGGAAAACGACTTTCGAATTCGGCGTGATCGAGTTCAAAATCGTCCAGTACTCTTTTAACGCTTAACGCTTTCGGAATAAAATTGAATTGAGGCAGGTAAAGCAGTATATCAGGCCGGGTGTTGATCTTTTTCATCACACTGCCGTCAATACGGATAGAATTGATGGATGAGTTCAACGTACCCAATATCACGTTCATCAAACAGGTTTTGCCTTGTCCGTTACGCCCTAACAAACCGGTGATCCGGCCTGTTTCGCATTTCAGATAAACATCGCTCAGGATGTTTCTTAGCCCAAAATTCAGTTGAATACCGTCTGCCTCGAGGATGTGGATCATAAATGAAAGGTGATAATTATCAGGACTGTCCAAAGCAAAAAATCAAATATCCCGGTTGCTACACCCAATCTTAATTTCGATACGCCGAGATTCTGATAATAATATAGTTCGTGTTTCTGATAGTAGATGGCAGTCCAAAAAATAAGACCCATGGCAGCTATCTTATACCAAAAAATAACGAACATTATTTCAAGGACATGGCTGCCGTAAAACATAATCAACCCGATGCAGCTTGCCGTAACCAGGAAGTTGGCCAGGAAAATACCCTGATAAAATCGTGCAATAAGTTTTAAGGTGCGCATTGGGAGTAATAACGCAAAAATATCCTATAACTTATTTCTTAGTTGATTTAATTTTCGGGCAATTCTGCGCCGGCAGTTTCCGGCTCGTGGCTGTCTTCCTTTATCTTACTTACCAGCAATACCATCATCGCGCCAAAAAACGCCACCACACCAAACGATACCCGGATATTGATGGCATGCGCCACAAAGCCCACAAACGGCGGCACCAGCAAAAACCCTATATAGCCAATGGTTGATATCGACGCCAGCGCCGACGAGCTGCTCATATTTTTCGACTTACCCGCCAACGCGAATATCATAGGCACCACGCACGATACACCCAGGCCCACCAGTATAAAACCCAGCATGGCGCTCACCGTGTAAGGCAGCAAGACAGACAGCATCAGTCCGCAGAAAATAAAGATGCCGCTAAAGCGCAGCACGGTTTTAATGCCAAGACGGGTAACCAGTTTATCGCCCACGAAACGGCCGGTGGTCATGGCTACCATGTACACAACAAACGCTGCGGTTGCAGTAGCTTTTTCGGCATGAACAGCTTTTTGAAAATAGATTGCGCTCCAATCGTACATGGCGTTTTCGCAGGCCATGCTGCCAAAACATATCAATGAAAATTTAAGCAGGTATTTATCGGGCAGCGAAAAGATAGGCTTTTTGCTCAGCGGGATCGGCTCCTGGTAAACCGTATTGTTTATAAAATAAAAGGTGACCGCAAAAAGGATAATGCTAACGGCCAGAAAATGCCATTCCACACCCACATTAAAAGAAACCATCAGGTAACCAACGGCAGCGCCGGCAAATCCAGCCAGGCTCCAGATACCGTGAAACATGGCCATGATAGATTTTTTATACAGCGCCTGCACCGCCACCCCTTGTGTATTAATGGATAAGGTAAGCAGGTTGCGCGCCGAGCCGAAAAAGAAAAGTACAATGATCAGTTGCCACATGCTATTGGTAACGCCTATCAAAACCAGCAGTACCGCCAAAAATACCGAGCCGAAAAGCATTACACCCCGGCTGCTGTATTTGCTCAACAGAACATTGGTTATAGGCATGGTTACCATCAGCCCGATGGGCAAGGCAAAAAGCACAGTACCCAGCTGCGCTTCGTTCAGGTTAAGCTGATGTTTGATGGTTGGAATGCGCGACGCCCAGCTTGAATAACCAAACCCCGAAATGAAGTAGAATATGGCACACCCGACGCGGTAATACCGGGGGGATCTGATGTTAATAGCTTGTTTGTCCAACGTGATGTATTGCGGAGGCTAAAATACGAGTTTGGAAATTAACAATTTGGAAGAAATAGTATGTTGGTATAAAGCCCTTTGTCATCCCGAACGATAGTGAGCGATCTTAGGCGGGCGACATTAGCGTCAAATGTATTAACGCTAATGCATAGTCCGGATGCATGGCGTATAAAATCTCTCACTATCGTTCGAGATGACAAAGCTTTTAATACTTTGGAGGAATATTTTACCGGCTGGCCAGCACGGTATCGTTCTGACGAAGAATACGCACCACGCGCACAAAGCGGCGTTTATACGTTTCATCCATTGTAGAAATGGTTACGCCGTGTTCTTTACCTGAAGTAGAATGGATAAATTTAACGTCTTCACCGTCGTTGCTGTAAACAATGCCCACGTGGCCTACGCGCCGCCTGTTGGTAGGCGAAGTGAAGAGGATGATATCACCGGGACGCGCGTCTTCATAATTTATCCGTTCGCCTATGCCGGCAAATTCGCCCGAAGAACGGGGAACCTTGAAGTTGAAATTGCTGAACACATAGTTCACAAAACCCGAACAATCGAACCCCCTGTCCGGGTCGGCAGTGGCAGAGCGGTAACGGGTACCTAAGAGCGATTCTGCAAAAGTGATAATATTTTCAGAGGTAACACTGTCGGCCACTTCTGAATTATCGAAATGGACTACCGGAATATCGTCGACCAATACGTCGCTGCTGTTATGTTTGGAATGATGTTTTTTGGAAGAATGGTGCGCAACGGATGCAGACCTGTGAGCGGCCTTGCGCGACTTATGCGCGTAAGCATTATTTACCGATGCGGCAGTAATGATTAGGAGGATAATTAGGGTTATTTCTTTCCTCATTTGCGGCCGCAAGATATTAGAAATATCTTACCAGGTTCAATTTATTTGAAATTTGTCAAAACAACGTCATCGCACCCTTGTTTACGCCAAATCAGCCTCCGTTATCGCCCGGCATTTGCGGTGTATTATCGTCGCGTTCCCTGTCTTTTTTAAATTCAAGCTTGCCGAATTTATAGCTCAGGCTTATGCCGAACGAACGAAACGGCACCTGCCTGATAGTAGTCTGATTGAAGTTTGATCCGAATGTGGTCTGTTTCAAACTTACATATTCGCTAAACGGATTTGCTGCCGTTAAACCAATGCTGGCCTTTTTATTCATGAACTGCTTGCGCACCGCAATGTTATAAAAGGCGAATGCCGGATTGGTGCCTTGTATCCCTTTTTGCGATGAGCGGTAGTTCACAAAAAACTCTGCCGCCAGATCACCTGCAAACTGGTAGCTGCCATTCAGATTTATCCGGTAAGTAAAACCGCTCACCTGCGGACTGCCCGGGTTGTTGGTGATCCTGTCGGCAAAAAACATGTTCGATCTCAGGCTTAATTTACCGTTAATCGGCAACGAACCGTATATGTTAATACCGGTAGTTGCCTCGCGGCCTATGTTGTATCGTTGATTTAAAGAAACGTTGGTATAAGTTGAATCGCCTATTTTAAGCGAGGAGTAAAAAGTTGCGAACGACTGTATGTCGTCGGTATTGTAACGATAGAAACCGGCAACGTAAATATTAGCACCTTTATCGAACGATTTGTTATACCCAAGCTCAAAATTATGGCCAAGCTCCGGTTTCAGGCTCGGGTTGCCCGTACTGATGTTATGCGGATCGCTGATGTTATAAAACGGGTTAAGATCGCGGTATTCGGGGCGTTCAAGCCTGTAACTGTAGCTGAATTTAATCGATTCGGTTTTGTTCAGTTTATGCGACAGCACAAACGATGGCGCTAAAATCCCGTACGATGGAATAACGATATCCGGGAAATCGGAAGTGGAACTGGTGTGCTCGTACCGCAACCCTGCCTTTCCATCTACAAAATTGAATAATGAGAACGACGATGATAAATAATAGGCAAATATATTTCGTTTATAGTTGAAGCCGTAAGTTTGGAAAGGGTTGGGAACATAAGCGCCGTTGCTCAGCATTTGTGTTACCACACTGTTGTTCAGGTTCTCGATGGTAGCCTTGGCGCCGGTTTCGATAACGAAATCTTTGGCTACGGGCTGGGCGTAATCGATAGAAATATCGGTCTCCTTATCTTTACCCGGATTACTGCTTATCGAGCCGGTAGGCGGCAAGTTGCCTGTTATGTAGTCCTGCTGCAGCGTGTAATCATTTAAGTTACTGCCGTACGATGCGTTATACAACACATTCAGCTCCTGCCCTTCTTTAGCGAATGTTTTTTTATAGGCCAGGCTCCAGTCTTTTGAATTTGCGCTGAAGCGACTGCTTGAGGCAGTGTTACTCAACGAATCGAGCATAAGATTATTAAGCGTAGAAAATGTGCTTTGGTCCTGGTTGGTTGTTCCGTGCCCGTTGTTGCCAAAGTGGTTATAGTTGAAAGAAGCCGTCAGTTCGTCTTTAGGGCTGATGCTCCAGTTAAAGCTGATACCCGACTGATAGCCGCTCCGTTTAAAAGAGCTTTGACTGTTTTGCGAAAGGCCTGTAACCGTATCGTGTGTGGCAGAGTAGGAGGTACGTTTGGTAGTATTCAAAGCTGTACTGTTCAGCTGTTCATTACCGCTAAAAAAGGCATTCACCCCAAAATTCCCTTTCCGCGCGTTCAGGTTAAAAGAGCCGTTTTCCAGGCGCGTTCCGGCAGAAAGATTCATGCTGCCATTAATGCCCTGTACCTTGCTGTCTTTTAATATAATATTGATGATACCGCCGGTACCCGCTGCATCATATTTAGCGCCGGGGCTGGTGATCACTTCTATGTTCTTGATCTGGCTGGCTGGAATGGCCTGCAAAGCGTCGGTAAGGCTGGCACCAAAAATACTGGACGGCTTGCCGTTGATGAGGAATCGAACATTGGCGTTCCCCATCAGTTCCACATTACCGTCAATATCAACTGTTACCATCGGCACCTTCTTCAGAACATCGATGGCTACGCCGCCCTGAGCGGTAAGATCATTTGCCGGGTTGTAAACCAGTTTATCAATTTTATTTTCAACCGTAGGTGCGGCGGCGGTTACGGTAACACCCTTCAGCTGATTTTGCACCGGCGACAATTGAACATTACCCAGCGAAAGATTTTTGATATTATTACTAATGCTGAGGTGCTCGAGAACAAGTTGCTTATACCCCAAAAAATCAACCTTAATAATATATTCCCCTGCCGGAATGTTATCTATCTTGAAATTACCCTTTGGATCGGTGCTTGCGCCGTTGAATGGCGATGAGCCGCCCTGCTTAAAAACGCTTACAGTAGCATAATCAACGGGGGCTTTGGTAATCGCATCAATAACTTTACCGGTGATCTTGCCCTTTTCGCCGACAGCATTATTCTGGGCCCTAAGACTTAAAGAAATCAATATCAACAGTACACACAGCCAGCTTTTTTTCATTCAATCCAATTTTTTCGGCGAAATTCGACAGGGACTTTGGATTAATATTGAAGTTTAAAATAACATTAATTTCACATCAGGCGAAGATCAAAACGATGCTTCCGCCTATGATCATAAACGCCCCGATAGCCTGTTTTACGCTGAGCGATTCTTTTAAAAACACCACCGCCAGCAATATCGCCAGCGCCACGCTCAGCTTGTCTATCGGCGCTACCAGCGACACCTTGCCCAGTTGCAGCGCCTTGAAGTAACAGATCCACGACAATCCGGTGGCGCAGCCGGAAAGTATCAGGAACGTCCAGTTAATTTTGGTGAGGCTGCCTGCACCGCTTGCGCTTCCTTTAAAGAAAACAATAGCCCACGCTATTAGTAAGATCACTACCGTACGTATGGCGGTTGCCAGGTCGGTATCAACTCCCTTAATGCCAACTTTGGCAAAAATTGCTGTTAAGGCCGCAAACAGAGCCGAGAGTAAAGCGTATATCCACCACATATAACCGCTGATTTATTTGATTGAATGATTGCGTTAATTAATTTTTGATATCGATAGAATGAGCAAAGTTAACCGATGATTTCTGTGATTACGCTGATTACCTTTTGATTTATTTTCTTATTTTTAGCTTGAACAGCGATTCAGTGTATTTGAATCAACTAAATCATTCAGTCAAATAAATCAACGGTTGTACAGTAATCATCCAAAATCAGCAGATACATTTACAAAAAAAATCGAATATTGAAAATACTGATAGTTGAAGACGAGACCGGCCTGCGCGAAAGTATTGAAGAATATTTTACCGAAGCCGGCAATATTTGCGAAACGGCGAGCACCTATTCCGCTGCACTGGGTAAGATCACGCTTTACCGTTACGATTGCATCCTGCTGGACATTACCCTGCCCGGCGGAAACGGCATTAACCTGCTGAAAAAGCTGAAGGAAGACGGTCATGACGACGGCGTGCTTATCATCTCCGCCAAAAACTCGTTAGACGACCGCCTGGAAGGTTTAGACATCGGTGCCGACGATTACCTGGTAAAGCCCTTTCATTTATCGGAACTCAAGGCACGCGTTTCGGCAATTATCCGGCGGAAAAACTATAACGGCAGCAACCTGCTGGTGTTTAACGAGATCACTATCGATCTGCAGGCAAAAGAAGTTAAGGTTGATAATACGCCCGTAAAATTTACCCGTAAAGAGTTTGCTTTGCTGCTATATTTTATTGCCAACAAAGGTAAGGTAGTATCAAAAAACGCCATAGCCGAGCATCTTTGGGGCGACAGCATCGATATGGCCAACAACTTCGATTTTATTTATTCTCACATTAAAAATATCCGCAAAAAATTGGTAGAAGCCGGTGCAGCCGACTATATTCAGGCCGCCTACGGGATGGGCTACAAGTTTGCCGCGCCATGAAACTGCTCACCAGATACAACCGCGTAAACCTGGTTACCACCATCGTGGTGATGCTGATCACCGGCGCCATTTATTACCAGGCTATCAGCTATATCTTAACCAGTCAGAAAGATAAGGACCTGGTGGTAGAGGAGCGGGAGATCTTCGATTACGTTAAGCTGAACCACAGGCTGCCGCAAACCTTTGAATCGAACGATCAGCAAATCATATTTTCATCTGCCGATCCCGGTTCTGTACAGCGGGTATTTGTAGATACGCTTTATTTTGAGAAAGACGAAGGCAAGCGAAAGCATAATGGCAGCGGCGAATATGAATCGGGGCGTGGGCTCATTAGTTCCGTTTCTGTTGGCGACAGGTATTACAAGATCCTTATCATCGTATCGAAAGTAGAAACAGAATACCTTATCCGCATTATTTTCTTCATTACGGCAGGCGTAATTCTTTTATTGCTCGTTGTTTTGGTGGCCACCAACAGGCTGATATTAGGCCGGCTGTGGCAACCCTTTTATACGATAATGAGTGAGCTAAGGCTCTTCAACATCGCCGATACCCACGAAGTACCCGACCTGAATACATCTATCGACGAATTTAAGGAACTGAACGGCGCCGTGAGTGACATGACCGCCAAAGCCCGCAGCGATTATTACCGGCTAAAGGCCTTTACCGAGAACGCCGCACATGAGTTGCTTACCCCGATAGCCGTTATCAACTCAAAACTCGATACGCTTATCCAAACCGAGAACTTCAGCCCGCAGCAAAGCAAATTGCTGAACGATCTGTACAGCGCAGCGTCGCGGCTTAACCGTTTAAATCAATCATTGCTGCTGCTGGTAAAAATTGAGAACCGCCTGCTCCCCGATAAACAGGATATTAATCTCCGCGAGCTCATCGATGAAATGCTGGCACAGTTCGAAGAGATATTTCACGATAAAAACTTAACGATCACCCACTCCATTGCCGATAAACACATCACCGCCAGCCGTTATCTGATAGAGATATTGTTAAGCAACCTTATCAGCAATGCCGTGCGTCATAATCGCCAAGGCGGCGTTATAGATATAAAACTAACTTCTTATGATCTTACTGTAAAAAATACCGGTGAAAATGCCGCACTCCCCGATGACAAGATTTTCACCCGTTTTCACAAATCATCCAGCTCCGAGGGCAGCGGCCTGGGATTAACTATTTCAAGAGAGATATGCGAAAGTTTTGGATTTTCGCTGGAATATGGATTTGAAGCGGGAAAGCATACCTTCACGGTGAATTTCAATTGAAATACACAGCGTCAATATCTACTTAAAAGATAGCTAACTATTGTCCCCACTACCGCGGCAGATGCAAAACTTATCAGCGTTCCCACTAAAATGTATTCGGTCTTTTTCTGCGCGTGCTCTCCATCTTTAAAGCGTAAAATCGATTTGGCCGCCATTAAGAAACCTAATGCTGTGTATTGATTGGTAATAATGAAAGTTAGCACCAAAACACGTTCACAACGGCCAATCCATATACCGGCTTTTTCTAACCCGGCCTTATCCATTCCGGCTTCCTTTTGCCATTTGCGGGTTGCGCTTCCTATAGCTATTCCCAATGGTCCGGTTACTGCGTAATACGCTGTTATCAGGATCCAAAAATGTGCTGAATTGAGACATTCGGGTATCCACGCAAACACAATGCTGCTACCAAAATAAAAAATGGTCCATACGGTAATAATTACAAATAGGTGCAGGCATTGGTCGGCAAGGAAGTATGGAAATGAATTTGCCCTGTAACTCTTCCAGATGTCTATCAATAAATGACTAACCATAATTATCAATGGCAGATACCAATGCCTACAATCCCATAAAAAAAGATAGGTCAGCGCTGTTATGATGAGCACATGGTAATACATTTCCGGCGCTTTTTGCCTTCTGCTATTTTTTGCTTCAACCCATTTTGCAGGCTGCAGCAAAAAATCACCTAACAGGTGGGCTAATAATAACCTTAACAATATGATCAGTTCCATTATTCAGGATATTGTTTCTTTAATTCTTTATTAATATAACTGATGCCCTTTTCCACCTCTTTCCATCTCGCTGCACGCAAACTGAATGCGATGGCAGGCTGTGTGGTCCCAAGCTTTCGGGCTATCTGCTCCTGTGTGTTATCATCCTTTTCAAGCAATAATAAAATGGTCTCTGCCTGCGTTCTTGTCCAATTCCTGATGATTGCGTTCATGAACATAAGCAGTATTTCAAAAACCTCGTTGCTTTTTTCATCCCTGGTAGTCAGCTTTATAATATCGTCCTTATTTAGCTGATCAAACTTCCGGCCCGACAGGTGAAATGCCTCTCCGTCCGAATCCAGTACATTTTTGCCTTCGTAGGCAATTTCTCCAATACCTATAGATAGCCGTGTTCCTAAAGGTACAGAATCGGCTGATTTTGGTTGCCTGCCGGCTAAGCTATATTGACCTGAATTTATTTTGAACCAGCATATTAATTGTATGCACCTTTTTAATACCTGGGTAACGTCATCTATAATCAACTGGTAGCTGTCGCCACGAAATACCTGGGCATCCGTAGTCTTCTGTACCATGGTTTTCATTAGCTGTTCCGTGTCAGCTATTAATTTACTTCGTCTGTCAGCCGACAACATGGTAAAGTTTTTTATATCACCCGTTATTACAGCGTAGGTTTTCATGTTTTTCTATTTCATTACAATTATAAGTAATTTAGCTTATATTATAATATTATAAATAAATTTAGTTATAATTACGTTATATAAGTTTTTAAACTTATACCCATCAATTCAATTTTTACGGCGCTATCAAACATAGCTATCACCGAAATTACAATTCGTTATTCCACCACTCAAAATTTATTCAGATTTAAATTATAATTTAGCTTACCAAATACCCTTGTTGGATGAGATTGCTTTTTAGCATTGTGTTATGCCTTTTTGTTTGTTCTGCCAGCCTGGCGCAAACCTATACACTCGATCATTTTTTAGAAACCGCTAAAAGTAATAGCCCGCTATTGAAGGATCTCCGCAACCAGATCGCCTCTAACCAGATCGACAGCATGCGCATCCGCGCGGGGCTAAAACCGCAGGTAAACCTTAACAGCGCCGGTCTTTATGCCCCGGTGGTTAGTGGCTACGGTTATGCAGCGGCCATTACCAATGAGCATACCCTGAACGCGCTGATGGGCGTTAACCAAACCATCGTCAGCAAAAAAAATGTGGATGCGCAGTTGCAGGCCTTAACACTGCAATCGCAATCGGTGGGCAATACGGCGCAGATATCTGAACAGGACCTGAAAAAGGCCATCACTGCGCAATACATTACCGCCTACGGCAGCCTGCAGCAGCTGCGGTTTAACCAGGAAGTGATAGACCTTTTGAACAAAGAGGAAGACGCGCTTAAAAAACTTACCCGCAGTAACGTGTACCGCCAAAGCGATTACCTTACCTTTTTAGTGACCCTGAAACAACAGCAGTTGGCACTCACCCAATCGCGCCTGCAGTATAAGAACGATTATACAACACTCAACTACCTGGCCGGCATAGCCGATACCAGCATGATAGAACTACAGGAACCGGACATTCACACCACGCTTCGCCCCGATGCCAATAACAGCATCTTCTTTACACAATACCGGCTCGACAGCCTGAAACTGGTGAACAGTCATCAACTGGTCGATTTTAGCTATAAGCCCAAAGTGAACCTGCTGGCCGATGGCGGTTATAATTCCGATTTTTCGGGACAGGCCTATAAGAACTTCGGTATCAGCGCGGGCTTCTCTTTCACGCTGCCCATTTTTGACGGCGGTCAGCGCAAAATGCAGCACAACAAACTATCGCTCGAGGAAGAGACGCGGCAGAATTACAAAGCCTTTTTCAGCACTCAATACCGGCAGCAGATTGCCCAGCTAAAACAGCAGATCAGCGAAAACGAAAACCTGCTGAAGCAAATTGACGATCAGCTTAAATATAACGAAAGCCTGATCAAGGTTGACACCCAGCTGCTGCAAACCGGCGATGTGCGCATTGCTGATTTGGTGCTGGCCGTTAACAATTATCTTGCTGTAAAAAACTTACGCACTACAACAACCATTGCCAGGCTGCAGCTCATCAACCAGCTGAATTACTGGAACAAATAAATATGAAAACATTAGCCGTTAAATACCCTATATGTTTAATGCTGGCGGCAGCAACCGCGCTTTTCTCGTGCCATAGCGCCGATAAAGGCAGCGATGACGAGGACGCCAAAGTAGCCTCGCAAACACCGGTTACCGTAACCACCGTTAACGACAGCACGCTTACTGATTACATCGATTTGAATGCTACATCTACCATTCTTCAAAAAAATTACGTAAAGTCGAATGCTAACGGATATATCGAGCAGGTAAACACGCAACTTGGCCAGAATGTGAGCAAAGGACAACTGCTTTTCACCATCAAAACCAAGGAAGCGCAAAGCATTGGTAATAGCATTAACATCCTCGATACTACCTTCAAATTTTCGGGTGTAAACAGGATCAAGGCATCGTCACCGGGTTATATCTCTCAGCTTTCCCATCAGAAAGGTGATTATGTTGCCGATGGCGAAGCGCTGGCTGTAATAAACGACCGCAGCAGCTTTGTATTCCTGATGCAGCTGCCTTATGAGCTGCGCCAATTTGTAAAACCAGGGCAAACAGTCGGGCTGACACTGCCGGGTGGTACAAAGGTCGATGCGAACGTTAGCTCATTTATGCCAACCGTCGATACCGTTTCGCAAACACAGGGTGTGGTACTTAAGATCAATTCGGCACAGCAAATTCCGGAGAACCTGATAGCCAAGGCCCGCATTGTAAAATCGGCCAAAACAAATACTATATCGCTGCCAAAAGCAGCCGTCCTTGCTAATGAAACACAAACAGAATTTTGGGTAATGAAGCTGATCAATCCTACCACAGCCGTTAAGGTTTCCGTGAAGGAAGGCATCATATCGGGCAACAGGGTAGAGATCTTATCGCCCCGTTTTACCAAAGAGGATAAGATAGTAGTGAGCGGAAATTATGGCTTGCCCGATACGGCCAAAGTAAAAATAACAGCGCAATGAAGCAGCCGATAAAGGACATCTTCCTGGTACAGAGAAAGCCGGTAAGCCTGCTGCTGGCCATTGTTATTGCCGGCGGACTTTTTGCTTATTCGCGGCTGCAAACCTCACTTTTCCCCGAAATTACCTTCCCTAAGATCAAAGTCATAGCCGATGAAGGCCTGCAGCCGGTCAACAAAATGATGGTGACGGTAACCAAGCCGCTGGAAAATGCCATAAAACAGGTGCCCGGGCTGCAAACCGTTCGCAGCACCACCAGCCGCGGCAGCTGCGAGATTTCGGCTTATATGGATTGGAACGTTGATATCGATATCAGCCTGCAAAAGATCCAGGCTAGCATCGACCAGGTGAAGAACGACCTCCCGGCTGACGTGAACATCACCGTGGCCAAAATGAACCCGTCGATACTGCCGGTAAGCGGTTACACACTCGAAAGTCATAACCGCTCCCCCATCGAACTGCGGCAGTTGGCAACTTATACCGTGAAGCCCTTCCTGTCGCAGGTAGATGGTGTTTCGGAGATCAGGGTGATCGGCGGTAAGGCAAAAGAATACTGGCTAACGCTGAATAAACAGAAAATGAGTTCGCTGGGTTTAACACCTGATATCATTAACACTACACTCAGCACCACCAACTTTGTAAAATCGGAAGGTTATTTGTCTGATTATAACCGGATGTACCTCACAGTTACCGATGCCACCATCAACGCAAAGGATCAGCTCGAAAACCTTGTGATCAGCAATAACCGCAAACGCGTGGTGCGCCTGAAAGATTTTGCCGACGTAGCAATACAGGAAGGAATTGAATACACCCGCATCAACGCCAACGGGCACGACGGCGTGCTCATCGCAGTTATCAAACAGCCTGATGCCAACCTCGTTTCGCTCTCTGCCGATATGGACAGCAAGGTAGCCGACCTTAAAAAACTGTTACCCAAAGACGTTACCATTAAACCCTATTACGAACAGGCCGATTTTGTAAACGATTCCATCAAAAGCGTTACCGACAGCCTTTGGGTAGGCTTGCTGCTGGCCATCATTGTAGCTATCATATTCCTGCGCTCGGTAAAAGCCAGTGCGGTTATTTTGATTACAATCCCGGTGACCTTGTGTTTAAGCCTGATAGTGATCTACGGTGTGGGTTACACGCTCAACATCATGACACTCGGCGCCATTGCCGCCGCCCTCGGTTTAATCATCGATGACGCCATTGTGGTGGTTGAGCAGATTCATCGCACCCAGGAAGAGCATCCGCGCGAGCGCCCGCTTAAACTCATCAAAACCGCTATCGATTATCTGTTCCCCGCCATGCTGGGCTCGTCTATCAGCACCATCGTTATATTTATTCCTTTTTTAATGATGACGGGGGTTGCCGGCGCTTATTTCCATGTGCTTACCAACACAATGATCATTACGCTGGTATGCTCGTTCTTTGTGACGTGGATTGGCCTGCCGGTGATCTATATTTTACTGACCAGGCATAAACATATTGAAAAAGAAAAGCAGGAGGAAGTTCATCACGTAAAAAAACAACGCTGGGTGCGTTGGTTTATATTGAGGCCTTATGTGAGTATCATTATCATAGCGGTTACTGTAATTGCTATTGTAGTTGTACCTCCTTTACTGGAAACAGGCTTCCTGCCCGAAATGGACGAAGGCAGCATCGTACTGGATTACACCTCGCCACCCGGAACATCACTCGATGAAACCGACCGTATGCTGCGGCAGATTGAAAAGATCATCGTTAAACAGCCCGAAGTAGCTGCATACTCCCGCCGCACGGGTACTGAAATGGGCTTCTTTATTACCGAACCCAACAAAGGCGATTACCTTATCAGCCTTAAAAAAGACCGCGATAAAACTACCGACGAAGTGATAAGCGATCTGCGCAAAAAAATAGCCGCCGATCAGCCTGCCTTAACTATCGAGTTCGGGCAAGTAATAGGCGATATGCTCGGCGACCTGATGACCTCGGTAGAACCTATCGAAATAAAGATCTTTGGCGACGATCAGCAAAAGCTGCAGGAACTTTCCAAACAGGTAGCTACTGCCGTTACCAATGCCAAAGGCACCGCCGATGTTAAGGACGGGATCATCATCGCCGGCCCATCGGTAAGCATCGACCCGCATTACAGCAAACTGGCGCAATACAACATTACACCCGCCAGCCTGCAGTTTCAGCTGCAAACATCGCTGGAGGGTAACATCATTGGCAGCATGCTGGAGCATGAGCAGCAGAACCCCATCCGCATGGTATATCCGGGCAATCGGGGTTTGAGCGTTACCGGCATCCAGAATCAAACCGTTTTTGTGCCAAGCGGTAAACTGATCCCTATCAGCGAACTGGCCGATGTGCAGCTACGCCCCGGTGATGCCGAGGTGCAGCGCGAAAACCTGCAATCTATCGGCGTTGTCACCGCCCGCCTCGAAGGGGCCGACCTGGGCAGCGTTATTCCGGCCATTCAGAAAAACGTACAAAAAGATGTGAGCCTCCCCGAAGGTTACCACATTGAATATGGCGGCGACTACGCCCAGCAGCAGCAATCGTTCAAGGAGCTGTTAATTATATTGATCACGTCGAGCCTGCTGGTATTCGCGGTGATCCTCTTCCTGTTTAAACAATTCCGCATAGCGTTCCTGATCCTGGTGGTGGCTGTTCTTGGGATATCGGGCAGTTTTTTAGGTTTATACATTACCCAAACGCCGCTGAACGTTGGCAGCTATACCGGGCTCATCATGATAGTTGGTATCATCGGTGAGAACGCCATTTTCACCTTCCTGCAATTTAAACAACGCGCACTCGATAATATTAGTAAAAACGTTGAGAACGGCATAGATGAGGCCATTATCTTTTCGATCTCCACCCGTTTAAGACCAAAGCTGATGACAGCCATCGGTGCCATCATCGCCCTGATGCCACTCGCTTTAGGCATAGGCGCGGGAGCACAATTGCACCAGCCGCTGGCTATTGCCGTTATTGGTGGCTTTGTGGTGGCATTGCCGCTGCTGCTCATCGTGCTGCCAAGCATGATGCGTATTTTATACAAATCGGGCAAGTTTCATGAAAATACGCACGCTTTGCACCAGGAGCATATTTAATAGATTGCATGGTGATTACCAGTCAACCAGGTTACGCTCCTAAAGGAGCGAATTTGAGAGGAATGCTTTTGCTGCCAACATTTGGCCCCTACAGGGCCGATAACGGAAACGAGCAAACAAACACAATTCACCGCTCAATATATCTTATCGACTTCACACCGCATCGTAGGTGCGCTATGTTGGTAGAAAAAGCGAATAGTCCATTTTGCTTGCCGTAGGTACGCCACATCGCCCGTCAATACACGTCCCCGCTATACAGACTAATAAAAAAGCCGGTCCCCTTGCGGGCCGGCATTTCTAACTAAACTAAACTAAAACTAAATCTGTCTCTTAAAATTTCTTTTGTTTTGGCTCCTGGCTCTTGACATTTTCAGTCTTGATTCTTGACTCTTAAATCAGAGTGTTGCAAAATCCGCACCTTCTTTAACCGCGTCAACATCGGTTTTTACCAGTTTCACGGCAACCAGGTTTTCTGTGTTTAAAACCGAGGTGTTGTTGTATTTAATGTTGCCCTGATCGATGGTTCCGGCGAGGCTTGCTTTGGCAGCATCGTTCAGTGTCAGGTTCACGGCAAACACATCCATGTTCAGTTTTACCGAAGCATTGTCATAAGCTCTTACATCCAGCGCAATTGCCGAGAATTTACCGAATGATCTTACTTCTGCATTGTCGTAAACATCAAGGCTGCGCAGGTCGCTTACGGTTACCCAAACCACCAATTTTTCGTTTTTGTATGATGAGATACGCAACGTGCCGTTTTGATCCTGAACCATTGCGGTTTCTTTGTAATAGTTATTGTAAACCTTTACCTGGTCGGTTGCGCCATCAGATACGTAAAGCTGTACATTGCCGTGAACTTCAATCTTGCTAATGCTATTTACTTCGCTTATAATGGTATAAGCCTGTTCATTACGGGTGGTATCTGCATAAGCCCCATTGCTTATGCCAAGTACTGTTGCCAGTAATATTGCGGTTGTTAAAATTATCGCTTTCATTGTTGTATTTTTTATTGTTGTATTTTTTATTGTTGAATTATTTATTGTTTTGATACACCTATGCCAATATTGATACCTTATTTACAAATACCTTATTATCAGCTAAATAATTTTTCAATAATTTAAAAAGTGTTCGATAGCGTACGCCAACTGCACCAAGGCGGACGGTTTTTGGGCGGGATTTCTTAATCTTTAAGCTTAAAATTGAAGAAATTGGGCAAACGTGCATATGTGATGCATCCCGTCTGTACAAATTCATTTTCAAAAACAGACGCCGTGAGCAAATACCCTATGCGCTTCACCTCAAACTTCCTACAGATTTCACACTCATATTTACACGTAGCCAATGGCCCGGTTAAAATTTAGGTTGATGACCCATACATAACAATAACTTATTTATTTTATAATAATCTGATTAAAAATGTCGTTTATTGAAATTAAATAAACTTTTAATTTATTTTTAAAGATTAAATTTTTACATAAAAATTATATTTCTGCTTCATATTGCTATCTTTACCCCTGATACCCCGAAAAAAAGAATGATAAAGAAAACCGATTTTGTCTACTCACAGGAATCTGAACCACACCGCATCAGAACTAAAAAGATCTTAAAGCAATTTCCTCATTTAAGGCAATTGATAGGGAAAAACCCCTCAACCATATTTGCCATAGTGGGCTTAGTTGCCTTCCAGGTGATACTGGCCTGGTTCCTGCGCGATCAGTCGTGGTGGCTGGTTTTCGGGGCTGCATATCTGCTTGGGGCCTTTGCCGATCATGCTTTATTTGTAATGATCCACGAGTGTACCCACAAGCTATTGTTCAAAAATCCAAATGCCAATCGTTGGGCCTCTATGCTGGCCAATCTTCCGCAGATCATCCCGAGCGCTATATCGTTCGAAAAATATCATATTAAACATCATGCTTTTCAGGGCATACACGAACTGGATGCCGACCTGCCCAACAAATGGGAGGCGAAGCTCATCAATAACTCGTTTTTTGGTAAGGCGCTATGGCTGTTGTTCTTCCCCGTGTTCCAGGTTACAAGGGTATCCAGGTTAAAAGAAATTGCCCCGGTTGATGGCTGGATCATTACCAACTTCGCTTTACAGGTAGTGTTCACAGCTGCTATATGGTATTTTATGGGCTTCCATGCGGTAACATTTTTATTCATGAGTTTCTGGTTCTCTATCGGTCTGCACCCGCTTGGCGCACGCTGGATCCAGGAACATTACCTCACCATTACCGAGGAGCAGGAAACCTACAGCTATTACGGTTCATGGAATGTATTGGCGTTTAACGTAGGCTTCCACAACGAACACCACGATTTTCCATCAATCCCTTGGAATAAGCTTCCGGAGATCAGGAAAACCGCACCGGAATATTACGACACCCTGCATTACCACACCTCGTGGACCAAGCTGTTCTTCAAGTTCTTATTTAATAAAGAGATTTCCCTGTTCAGCCGGGTAGTACGCAAAGAGCGCGGTAAGGTAGCCTTAACCGATGTATCTAAACCAGATACCGATCTGATCGTAAAAGAAGCCGAACCGGTAACAGCATAAAACAGCAAACTAACTAAACTAAAAATAGAAAAGCGCGTCACCTTAAAAATAACGCGCTTTCTTTTTTTGAGATAATGTGTACTTATTTCTGTCTTTTCAGTTGAAGATGAAATGCCATTCCGTTAAAATCTAAATTCATGCTGATAGAGTCGCCCTCGGGATAATATTTCCCCTTATGCGGGATAATTACGCCATCGCTATTGGTCACTTTAAAAGTAATATCGTTGCCGTTTACTTTGCCTTCATCCAGGCTAACCGTATTTCCGTTCGCTTCGCCGGTACCGGTTAGCTTATCTCCGTC
>DATCQV010000173.1:0-14317 GCA_036569325.1 Mucilaginibacter sp.
ATCTATACAGTGAGTAAACTGGTGGAGACATTTTCGGGGATCAGGATCCCGTCGAACAAGCCAATCGTTGGCGATAACGTGTTTACTCAAACTGCCGGCATCCATGCCGATGGCGATAATAAAAACAATCTCTATTTCAACGACCTGCTTCCTGAACGCTTTGGCCGCAAGAGAGAATATGCTTTGGGCAAAACTTCCGGCAAGGCGAATATTGAAAAGAACCTGCAGGAACTCGGCCTTAAACTCAATGACGCCGACCTGAAGAAAGTTACCCAACGGGTTATAGAACTGGGCGACCGCAAGGAAACCGTTACCAAAGAAGACCTCCCTTACATTATCTCCGATGTGCTGGATAGCAGCCTTTATGAGCAAAAGGTAGTAGTAGAATCGTATGTATTGATGCATTCGATGGGCTTACGTCCATCTGCCACAATTTCGGTGAAGATAGATGATGAGCGGTTTGAGGAAAATGCGCAGGGCGATGGGCAGTTCGACGCGTTTATGAATGCGCTGACCAAAGTTTATTCCCGCAAAAAAAGAAGCCTGCCGCAACTGGTGGATTATGCGGTACGCATCGCGCCGGGCAGTAGCTCAGACGCACTTTGCGAAACCGTTATCACCTGGAAAACCCCCGATAAAAAATTTACTACACGAGGCCTTGACTCAGACCAGACGGTGTGCGCTATTAAGGCGACGCAGAAAATGCTGAATATCATTTAGACGTATAGAGCCGAAGGGAGAGAGTCAAGAATCAAGAGCCAAGAATCAAGACAGAAAAAATATATTGATGGATAACCATATCCATTGGTATTCACTGTTTAAAAATCTACTGTTATGACTGATGTTAAATTAGATTTCGCCGCTGCTTCGCAACGGTTGAAGGCGGTTGTAAAGCATACGCCGCTGGAATATCATGCCGGCTTATCGAAGTTGTATGATTGCAGGGTTTACCTGAAACGGGAAGACCTGCAGATTGTGCGCTCGTATAAATTGCGCGGCGCTTATAACATGATCAGTCAGTTAACCAGCGAGGAATTAAGCCGCGGCGTAGTTTGTGCCAGCGCGGGGAATCATGCACAGGGTGTGGCTTTCAGTTGTAATAAGATGGGCATTAAAGGCGTGATCTTTATGCCGGAGATCACTCCAAAACAAAAGGTAAAGCAAACGGAAATGTTTGCCAACGGACATGTAGAGATCGTTTTGGTTGGCGATACGTTTGATGATTGTTTGATAGAGGCCCTGGCCTACACCAAAGCCCATCAGATGACGTTTATCCCTCCTTTTGATAATTACAGCATTATTGAAGGGCAGGGAACCGTGGGTGTCGAGATCCTCGAAGACCTGCCCGATACAGAGGTGGTAATTATGCCGATTGGCGGAGGAGGACTGGCTGCCGGGGTTGGCACTTTTCTGAAACAGCAGAAACCCGGTATTAAATTGATCGGTGTTGAGCCGGAAGGCGCACCGAGTATGCTCAAAGCGTTTGAACATGGCGGTCCGGTAAGTTTACCGGATATTGACCGGTTTGTGGATGGTGCGGCTGTGAAAACCGCCGGTAAGCTGACTTATGAGTTCTGTAAAGAGGTCTTGGATGATATGCAGACCGTTCCGGAAGGTAAAGTTTGTACCACGATATTAACGTTGTATAATGAGGCGGCCATCGTCGTTGAACCGGCTGGAGCATTGTCTGTAGCGGCGTTGGAGGCCTGCAAAGAGCAAATCAAAGGAAAGACGGTGGTTTGCGTGATCAGTGGTGGCAATAACGACATTGAGCGCATGCAAGAAATCAAAGAAAAATCGCTGCTATACGAGGGCTTGAAGCATTACTTCATCGTGAAGTTCCCGCAGCGGCCCGGTGCTTTAAAGCTCTTCGTGAACAATGTATTAGGACTGCATGATGACATTACCCGTTTTGAGTTCATCAAGAAAACGTCGAAAGAGAACGGCCCGGCGCTGGTTGGCATCGAACTAAAAGATGCGGCAGACTACCCCGCCCTGCTGGCCCGCATGAACGAATACCGCTTCGACGTGATAGAATTGAACCGCGATCAGACCTTGTTCGAGTACCTGGTATAGATCGGCTTATTGCGCGGGAATAAACCCATTTTCCTGCAGCCAGCTTTTTGCCCAGTCGATCCATTTTTCGTTGGTTTTGGAGTTGTTCAATCCAAATCCGTGACCGCCTTCCTCAAAAATGTGCATTTCGGCTTTCACCTTATTTTTAAGCAGGCCTTCATAAAACATCAGGCTGTTCTGAACAGGTACCACGGTGTCATCGCCGGCATGGGCCAGGAAAGTAGGCGGCGTATTGGTGGTAATTTGCTTTTCGTTGCTATAGAGATTTACCAAATCCTCAGACGGTGTTTTACCGATCAGATTCTCCCTCGACCCCACATGCGCCTGCGGACCAAATGAAATTACCGGATAAAGCAATAGCATAAAATCCGGCCGTGCACTAATATTTTCTTTGTTATCTACCAACACCTTGTCGAAGTGCGTACCCTCGGTAGAAGCTAAGTGACCACCTGCCGAGAAGCCGATAATACCTATCCTATCAGCTTTAATTCCCCATTTTGCAGCGTCTTTCCGCACCGTGATAACCGCCTGCTGCGCATCCTGCAACGGGCCGATGGTTTTGTCAACCATAATGCTGTCGCTTGGAAGGCGATATTTGACAACAAAGGCAGTAACGCCCATGTTATTAAAGGCTTTAGCAATATCGCGGCCTTCATGCCCCATGGCCAAACCGGAATATCCGCCGCCCGGGAATACGATGATTGCGGTTCCGTTGGCTTTGCCGTTTTCGGGGAGATAAGGCGTAATGGTGGGTACACTTACCTTTGAAGCCCAATCCTTATCCCATTTCTCGACATAGGTTTTGGGCGTAGGTTTGGCATTAGGAATACCGGCAGGATAAAGCGGCATAGGCTTTTCCTGCGCGTGGGCGATAATAATTGAACACATTAGCATCAGGGCACAAAATGCTGTTTTCATAGGTTGGCTATATTTAAATAATAATTGACAGTACGATTGTTATTCATATAAACGGTTAACCACCAGGCGTTCCTACGGAACGCAATGCTTACTTATTTTGATTCTACCCACCAAATGTTCCTACGGAACGAGGATTAGCAAATTTGAAATTATCCGCTCGTACCGTGTTCCATCGGAACACCTGGTGGGTGGAAAAATCCAATCAAAATTATTTATGTTCCGTAGGAACATTTGGTAATTATCGAGTTTCCTTCGCTTATCATTTCCCACCGCCAAACTCCATCAGGTAAGCCTTCAGGAAATCGTTCAGATCACCATCCAGGACGGCCTGGGCATTTGAGGTTTCATGGTCGGTGCGCAGGTCTTTCACCAGCTTGTACGGATGCAGCACATAGTTGCGGATCTGCGACCCCCATTCTATCTTCTTCTTGCTTCCCTCAATGGCGTTGGTTGTTTCCTGGCGTTTGCGCATTTCTATCTCGTACAATTGCGATTTCAGTAAGCGCATGGCGTTATCCTTATTCTGCAATTGTGAGCGCGACTCCTGGTTCTTGATAATAATGCCCGACGGCTTGTGATACAAACGCACGGCGGTTTCTACCTTGTTTACGTTTTGTCCGCCGGCACCGCCCGAGCGGAAGGTTTCAAACTCCACGTCGGCAGGATTAATGTCAATTTCAATGGTGTCATCAACCAATGGGTAAACATAAACCGAGGCAAATGAAGTGTGGCGCTTGGCATTCGAATCGAACGGTGAGATGCGCACCAGGCGGTGAACGCCATTTTCGCCTTTTAAGTAGCCGTATGCAAACTCGCCCTCTATTTGCAGGGTAACGGTTTTCACGCCGGCTACATCGCCTTCCTGGAAATCCTGCTCGCTCACCTTGTAGCCGTTCTTCTCGCCCCACATAATGTACATGCGCATCAGCATGCCGGCCCAGTCGCAGCTTTCGGTACCGCCCGCGCCCGCAGTGATCTGCAATACGGCATTCAGCTGGTCTTCCTCGGCCGATAGCATGTTTTTAAATTCAAGTTCTTCAACGGCTTTAAGGCCGGTGTTATACTGCTCCTGCATTTCTGCTTCGGTAGCATCGCCGCCCTGAAAAAATTCAAAAAGTACGCCGGTGTCTTCCACCACAGATACTACCCTTTGAAAGGCGTCGGTCCATATTTTTTTGGTTTTCATGGAGGCCAGTACCTTTTCGGCCTCTTTAGGATGGTCCCAAAAGTTTGGGCCAAGTGTTATATCGGTTTCTTGCTGCAGTGCATCGAGTTTCTTATCGATGTCAAAGATGCCTCCTCAGGGAAGTTACTCTATCCCTTAAATCCTGGATCTGTTCTTTAGTCATAGCTACAAATATAAGTTTTTGTTGGAAGGTTGGAATGTTGTAAAGTTGAAATGTTGGGATTCGGCAAAACGCGAATGCATTAGCGGTAATGTCGCTCGGTGAACCCACCCCCTCCCACTTCACAACCCATCGCGCCCTGCTCCGAGGAGGGGAATAAAAGCATCTGCCGTGCGACTCCCCTCTTGATAGAGGGGCGTGTTCCACGGAGCGACCAAAAACAAAAAAGGTCATGAGTTCAGCTCACAACCTTTTTTTGCTTTATTTTAAATTTTACTTACGCAACCATTATCTGATGAACCAAGCCGTTCATGTCAGTGCTGTTGCCTGTTAATTTTGATAAAAAGTTTCCCAAACCGAAATCAAGATTCTGTTCGTCCTTTGCTTCTTTAACCAGTTCGGCCATTACAGGGGTGATCAGCGTGTTGGCGGTTTGCATGGCTGATGCAGGTTCGATGCCGTAAAAATTGTTCAGCTTATTTGCAAACTTGTTGATGATGCTCGATACCAGCCAATTATTATATATGCCCGAAAACTGGAAGAATTTGATCAGTTCTTTGATCTTACCTGTTTCCAATTGATTTTTCATCACCTCGATTATTGAACTTGAAGCCTCATTTATCACGGCTTCATGGTATTTTACCGGAATCGCGGGATTGTCAATAACAGCCGTCCCGGCGTTATTTTTGACAAGCATAAATAGTTTTTCAAACATCGTTATAGTGTATTAGTGTAGATTTTACATAATGATAAAAAAAACGCCTTTATTTATCATTTGATGCAAATATATTAAATAATATTTTTGAAATTCCAAACAAGCAGCAAATTTTGTTATAAATATGACAATTCACATATTGTAAAACAAACACTATGTACGGTGTGTTGATTTAACACTATATGTCGCTATTTTTCAGTTCAAAATAACAGTTGGATGTCATACTTTTGGATTGAAATAACACCCGCAATTTTAACTTGCTACCTTTGACATTAAAATCATTTCAATTATGCTGCCAAACACCGATTTCACCACCACACAGTCGTTCAAATATCTGACCGACCATTACATCGATATCGTATCAAAGAGCCTGAAGGAATTATTCGATGCTGATGATCAGCGTTTTAATAAATTCTCGCTTCAGTTTGAAGATATCCTGCTCGATTATTCAAAAAACCGCATCGACGATGAAACTGTAGCATTGCTAATGCAGTTAGCACGCGAGTGTTCACTAAATAAGGCAATCGAGGCTATGTTCAGCGGCGAGAAGATCAACGTTACCGAAGGTCGCCCAGTGCTGCATACCGCGTTGCGTAACCGCAGTAATACGCCGGTTTTGGTTGACGGAAAAGATGTAATGCCCGATGTAAACCGCGTGCTTGGCCAAATGAAGTCTTTCAGCGAAGCCATTATCTCGGGTTCATGGAAAGGCTATACCGGCAAAGCAATTACTGATGTAGTTAACATTGGTATCGGCGGATCGGACCTCGGTCCGGTGATGGTTACAGAGGCTTTGAAAGCCTATAAAAATCACCTCAATATGCATTTCGTATCGAATGTTGACGGAACGCATATTGTTGAAACGTTAAAGAAAGTAAACCCGGAAACTACCCTGTTCCTTATCGCATCGAAAACCTTCACCACGCAGGAAACCATGGGCAATGCGCACAGCGCCCGCGAATGGTTCATTGCAGGTGGTGGTAAAGACGAGGATGTAGCTAAACACTTCGCCGCATTGTCGACCAATGCAGAGGGCGTTTCCAAATTCGGTATCGACACCAAAAATATGTTCGAGTTCTGGGACTGGGTTGGCGGTCGTTATTCGTTGTGGAGCGCTATCGGTTTATCAATTGCCTTAAGCATCGGTTACGAAAACTTCACCGATCTGTTAGCGGGTGCACACGCAATGGACAACCACTTTAAAAGTACCGAACTGGAACAAAACCTGCCTGTGGTGTTGGGGCTGGTGGGCATCTGGTACAATAATTTCTTTGAAGCCGAAACCAATGCCATTTTACCATACGACCAATATATGCACCGCTTTGCAGCATACTTCCAGCAAGGAGATATGGAAAGTAACGGCAAGCACGTTGACCGCAACGGCAACCCGGTTGACTATCAAACCGGCCCTATCATCTGGGGGGAGCCAGGCACTAACGGTCAGCATGCATTTTATCAATTGATTCACCAGGGTACCAAGCTGATCCCTTGCGATTTTATCGCTCCGGCACAATCACATAACCCGCTGGGCGAGCACCACAAAATGCTGTTGTCGAACTTCTTCGCGCAAACCGAAGCATTGATGAATGGCAAAACCCGCGAGGTAGTGGTAGAAGAACTGAAAAAAGCTGGCAAAAGCGATGCAGAGATCGAGAAGATCGCGCCGTTTAAAGAGTTTGAAGGCAACCGCCCAACCAATTCTATCCTGCTTAAAAAGATCACACCGTATAGCCTGGGTTCGTTGATCGCCATGTACGAACACAAAATATTTGTACAGGGTATCATCTGGAACATCTACAGCTTTGATCAGTGGGGCGTTGAGTTAGGCAAACAACTTGCCGGCAAGATATTGCCTGAATTGCAGGATGATAAGGAAGTAAGTACACACGATTCATCAACCAATGGTTTGATCAATCAGTATAAAGCGTGGAGATAATATTGCATTCCGATTGAGCAAAAGGCGATCCTGCGGGTCGCCTTTTGTGTTTAAAAGCATCGGCAAGCGCGATTTCCCGCCTTGGGGCGGGGCAGGGTGGGATTGCTCCGCCATGCATTAACGTAACTGCCGTTCGGGGAAAGTTCGCGAACCCCTACCTCCCCTTCCCCAGGGAAGGAATCACACTACCACCCGCTTTTTAAAAAAACCCTATCCAATATGGATAGTTTTATTTCCATTATCTTTACCGGTAATTCCCATAACCAGTTATGAAACGCCTTTATTCCATTATACTTACCCTCGGCTTTGCTATGGCAGCAACTTCTATCTCTGCGCAAAATGCTAATCCTTATGATAGTTATCCGGTTTATTCCGGGAACGATCTCGGTGTATTTTACTCACCAAGGGAAACCTGTTTTAAGATATGGGCGGGAAAGGCCACTGAAGCCATTGTGCGACTGTATGATGATGGCTACTCGGGCAAACTGATGAACCAGGTTAATATGTTTCCGGCCGGCGATGGTGTGTGGAGACTGTGCATCACCGGCGATCATAAGAATAAATATTACACTTTCCAGGTTAAAGTGGATGGAAAATGGCTGCGCGAATCGCCGGATATTTATGCGAGGGCGGTAGGTATTAACGGGGCACGTGGAATGATCGTCGATTTACCGTCGACCAATCCTGAGGGATGGAATAAGGATAAACGCCCGGCTTTGAAGAACTTTAACGACATCGTTTTATATGAAACGCATGTGCGCGATATTTCTATCGGCCCAAACAGCGGCATTCAGCATAAAGGGAAATTCTTAGGTCTTGCTGAGCTAAATACCAAAAACCCTGATGGACAACTGACAGGTTTAAGCCACATTAAAGAACTGGGTGTAACGCATGTGCACCTGCTGCCATCGTTTGATTTTAATTCGATAGACGAGCGCGAACCGGATGCCAAATACAACTGGGGTTATGATCCTTTAAATTATAACGTACCGGAAGGCAGCTATGCCACCGATGCCAAAGATGGCAACGTACGTATCAAAGAATTTAAAACCATGGTGCAGGCCATGCACAAGGCCGGGTTACGGGTAATACTGGATGTGGTTTACAATCATACCAGCGACATTAAGAATTCAAATTTCAGCCAGTTTGCGCCGGGCTATTTTTACAGACAAAATCCAGATGGTTCTTATTCAAATGCCACAGCTTGCGGCAACGAGGTGGCTTCCGAGCGGCCGATGGTGCGTAAGTTTATGATCGAATCGGTGGTGTATTGGGCTAAAGAATATCATCTGGATGGCTTCCGTTTTGATTTAATGGGCGTGCATGATATCGAAACCATGAACCAGATCAGCGCCGCTTTGCACAAAATCGATCCTACTATTTTTATTTATGGCGAGGGCTGGACGGCGGGCAATAGTCCGCTGCCGGAAGAGCAACGTGCGGTTAAAAAGAATACGGCCAAACTGGATCAGATCGCCGTTTTCAGCGATGATATCCGTGACGGCATCCATGGTGGTTGGAGCGATGTAAAGGAAAAAGGCTTTGTAAGCGGCGCAGCGGATAAGGCCGAAAGTGTAAAGTTCGGGATCGTGGCGTCAACGCAACACCCGCAGATTGATTACAGCAAGGTCAATTATTCTAAAACGCCCTGGGCGGCAGAACCGTTCCAAACCATTACTTATGCTTCCTGCCATGATGATAATACCTTATTCGACAGGCTGAAGATTTCCAATCCCAATACCTCCGAAGAGGATTTGATTAAAATGGATAAGCTGGCCAATGCAATTGTGCTCACTTCACAAGGCGTTCCGTTCCTACATTCCGGTGCCGAAATGCTGCGCACCAAAAAAGGAGTCGCCAATTCCTATAATTCCCCGGATTCCATTAATCAGATAGACTGGAGCCGCAAAACAAAATACAAGGCCGTTTTTGACTATTATAAAGGTTTGGTGGCGCTGCGTAAAAATCATCCGGCGTTCCGGATGCCGTCAACACAAATGATCCAGGCCAATCTGAAGTTTATCGATTCGGGCGATGCCGGGGTGATTGCCTACCAGATCGGCAATAATGCCAATGGCGATAAATGGAGGAATATCCTGGTTATTTTAAATGGCTCGGTTTCTGATGAGACAGTTAAACTTCCGGCCGGTAAATGGACATTGGTAGCGAATGAGAATGGTGTGAATGAAAAAGGGATCAGTGCTGTTTCGGGCGAGGTTAAGTTGCCGGGGACGGTTGCTTATGTGTTGTACGGAGAGTGATGTCTGAACCTTAATTCGCTTGATTTTAGGATTAAAGGATTTTATCAAAAATCGGCCGGTATCAGAAATCCTTTAATCATGTAAATCAAGGTTCGGGCAAACGATCGCTTGGTTCTCAATAATCACAAATCTTTTACTGCCGCGAGTGGTGTTGTAGTGCATTACACAGCCTTGCTTTTAATTAAATAAGCTATTTTTGTTTGACTTAGCTCCTATGATCAAACACTTATCCGGCTTACTTTTCAGCATGGCACTTGCGGCGGGAGCCAGCGCACAATCCCATTTAGCCATTCATCACCGAGATACTGTTAAACAACTGGAGCCGGTTACTATCAGGGCTTACCTATCCGATCAGCCTTTGCTGAGTGTGCCTTCGTCGGTAAGTGTGATCAGCAAACAACAGTTAGCGCTGCAGCCTGATAATTCATTTGTTTCCGTTTTGAACAGTGTACCCGGTGTAAGGGCCGAAGAACGCTCGCCGGGTAGTTACCGTTTGTCTATCCGCGGTAGTTTATTGCGTTCGCCGTTTGGGGTCAGGGACGTGAAAATTTATTATGACGAAATTCCGCTTACTGATGCCGGTGGGAATACTTACCTCAACGCCATCGATATCAACAGCGTCAACCATATTGAAATACTGAAAGGGCCTGATGGCAGTTTATTTGGTGCCAATTCGGGCGGGGTGGTTTTGCTGAACCCGGTGAACCTGCGCAGCGATAGTGACTTTGTATCATTGGGCCTCAACAGCGGCTCATACGGACTGCTGCATGAAAATGCCGCTCTGCAAAATCAAAGCGGCAATTACCGGCTCAACCTGAACCAGGCGTACGAAACCTACCACGGCTACCGCCAGCATAGCGATATGTACCGGCACTTTGTACAAGCAGCCAACCAGTGGACTTACGGGAAGAATGACGAAATCCGCGCACTGGCCTTTTACTCCGACCTGAAATATGAAACGCCGGGCGGACTGACGCTGGCGCAGTATCAAACTATGCCGTGGTCGGCCAGGTTACCGACAAAGGTTGTGCCCGGGGCTATCGGTCAAAATATCAGCATCACCACTAAAATGCTGTTAGGCGGCGTTGTGAACGAATTGCATATTACACCAAACCTGCGTAATGTACTTTCGGTATTTGGTTCCTATGTCGATTTTTCGAATCCCTTCATCACCAACTATGAGCAGCGTTACGAGAGCACCTACGGCCTCCGCACTTATTTTGAATATACCGGCGAAAAACATACGGATTATGGCTGGAAAGTAAATATGGGCCTGGAATGGCAGCAAACCGATGCCGATATTAATAATTACGGCAACCGCAAGGGTGTGCGGGACACCGCCCAGACCCTCGATAAGATCAACACCAATCAGCACTTTTTCTTTGGGCGTTATGTGTTCGATCTATACAACCGCTGGCATGCAGAAGCAGCGCTGAGCCTCAACTTCTATGATTATAAGTTCCGCAATGTTTACCCCAATGCCGAGACCGGCTTTACTGATCGCAGCTTTACCCCGCGACTGATGCCGAGGCTGGCGGTATCGTATGATATCAACAATAATTTTATCTGGCGCGCATCGGTTAGTCGTGGTTACTCTACCCCTACCACTGCTGAGATCAGGCCGACGGATAACATCATCAATACTAATTTACAAGCCGAATATGGTTGGAACTATGAAACCGGCTTCCGTTTGCGCAATACCGATGAAACCATGTTTCTGGATATTTCTGCTTTTTACTACGCGCTGCAAAATGCCATTGTGCTACGTTTAAATCCGGATGAAACCGAATATTATATCAACGCCGGCGGAACGCATCAGCCTGGCATCGAACTTTATTTTTCTGACTGGATCATGCGGAAAAGCAATGCGGGTTTTATCCGGGGTGTGCAATTCAATGAATCGCTTACGCTGAATAAGTTTACCTTCAGCGGCGATTATCATGATGCTACGGCCAATTATTCGGGCAATAAGTTAACAGGCGTACCGGGGCAGGTTATCGTAACAAGTTTCCAGGTCAGGTTCCCTCAAAATACTTACCTCTACCTCGAACATAACTATACCGGGCGCATTCCGCTTACGGATGCCAACACCGTTTTTGCCGATCATTACAATTTACTGTCGGCCAAAGCGGGCTGGCAGGTCTTCGCCAAAAAGAAAACCAAATTTGATATTTATGCCGGTGCGGGCAACCTGCTGAACCAGAAATACAGCCTGGGAAACGATCTGAACGCTGTTGGGAACAGGTTTTATAACCCTGCATCTCCGCGCAATTTTTATATTGGCTTTAATGCAGGGTTTTAAGGGGAACATAAACAGGTAACCTCAACACCTGTTTGTGGTTAGTTAGGGAGTAACTGCTTCTGAAACGTTACTGCCGCGTCCTTTAGTATCAAAGGCCCTGAACTTTATGGTGTTTCCGTTTAATGTAACAGCATCGTTATATACCTTGCTTTTTTCGTCGGGATCCTTGCCGTTGGTGGTGTAACGGATGGTTAAGCCCGGGAACTGAACGTTGGCGACATATTTCCCGTTCTGCAAAACAACGCCCGGTTTGGGTATGCGGTAGTTGTAGCCGCCGTTCAGATAACTTAGACGCGGCAGTTCGCGCTTGCCTAACACGTTCAGGAAGTTAACCCAGGCTTTTTGATACAGCGTATCGGCTTTTACAGCGTTTTTCTCTGTAGCCCAATCCGGGTCTTTAGCCCAGGCGCGTTCAGCAAAGCCTAACAGGCGGGGCAGCAGCATATATTCCAGGCGTTCGGTGCTTTTGATGTTCTCACCCCAAACGGCGCTTTGCAGGCCTATGATATTGGTTTTGCCATAATCGGTTAAGCGTTGTTTGCCGATGAAGATATTACGGTTGATCGGCAGACCATTCTTGTCGACTTTTGAGTTTTTAAAGTAATCGAACGGAATAAATGAGAACGGTTTATCGATATCTGAAAACGCGCCCCAGTAATAGCCCGGCTCATCGAACGATTTATAGTGCGCCATATCGAAATACATATTGGTAACCGGTGTCAGCACGGTTTTGTAGCCCGCGTTGGCCAGTTTGTAAGCCAGGTCTTCGTTGCCGCCACCAAGCGTGTTGTTCCACACTTCGGCCTGCGGATGCTCGGGCATAAAATCAGGGTTAGGAATGTAGAATGGCTCACCATCCAAAGCGGTTTTGCGCAGGGCCATTTCCTCCCATCCCGACAGGTAAAGTCCTTTGGCTTTTACCAGTTGCATCACTCGCCCGTAGAAGTAATACCAAAGATCTGCGGTGCTCTTTATCTCGGGATGAGTAGCTTTCAGCGCAAGGTAGGCGGGCGATTTTTCCCAAACATGCGCAGGCACTTCATCACCGCCCCAGTTGATGGTTTTCAGCGGAACACAGGCGTCTTTATACATGTTCACAATATCGCCAATCACTGTCTCCACAAAGTTGTAGGTTGATGGCAACGCTACGTCGATCACGTTATCGGTCCAGTATTGGGCGGTGCTGTATTCCGATTTATCGTTCGGATCGTACAGTAAATATTTCTCCGCCTCGGCTTTTTTGCCTTCGGCCATCAGGCGGTTGTAGCGCGCATTCATTGATTTCACGGCGGCGCGTGCGTGGCCCGGCGCTTCAATTTCAGGGATTACCATAATGTGCCGCTTATCGGCATATTTCAGGATCTCGATAAAATCGGCACGGGTGTAATAGCCGGTGCCGGTTTTGTTATCCAGCTCGCCACCCGAACCATGCGATGGCGGCAGGAAGTTCTTGCTATCCAGCGTATGACCACGGCGAGCACCAACTTCAGTCAGCTCAGGCAGCGATGGGATCTCCAGGCGCCAGCCTTCATCCTCCGTCAGGTGCATGTGAAATACATTCACCTTGTACAAAGCCAACACATCCAGCACGCGGAAAATCTCCTTTTTAGGCTGAAAATTACGGCCTACATCCAGCATAAAGGCGCGGTACGCAAAACGGGGTTCGTCTCTGATCTCAAGACAAGGAATCTGAATTTCTTTTTGTGGCTGAGCAAAAGCAGCCGCAGGAATTAAAGTTTTTAATGATTGTATGGCATAGAAAACGCCGGTTGACGTACTGGCCGAAACCCCTATCTGGTCGGGTGTGATAGTCATTTCATAACCTTGTTCACCAAGGCCATCTTTAAAATCAAACCTGATGAACGCTGGCGGCACAACTTCCTTTGCTTTAAGCGGAGGGTGGGTAACTATTTGTGATATCCAGGTATCGAATGCTTTTACTTCGCCGGCAAAACGGTCGTCAAAATGAGTGCTTGTAAATTGTGTAAGAACGAAATGGCCGGTTGTCTCTCTGTAGCTCATCGGTGTAGGAAACACCTTGGTCAATTGCGATTCGGGTACATCGGTGATGTTTTTATTCTGATCGTAAATAATGGAAGTTGTGATCAGGCCCGGATAGTTAGGTTTGAAAGGCTTAATGGCTACCTCGCCTATATTATAGCCTTTATCGGGCTGGTTATCCCATACTACATAAAACCCTTCGGGACCATCGGTATTGGTGATCACCTCGTCGTCATCAATAAACTCCACGCGTACCGACTGGCCGGGTTTCAGCTCCGGCCAGGTAGCGGTTGGTGTGAGGCTAAACAAATCGCCATTTACAAATTTGATTGTGGCGTTGCCGCTTGGAGTTTGTTCGGCAACCATGCGTGCCGAGTTGAAATACATCTTCCAGCCGGCAGCCGGGAAAGTGCTTTTGCCGGTGTTGGTGATGGTAACTGCATTTAAAGCTTGTCCCGGTTTGGGATTGCCGTTTTGCAAGGCCTCCCAGGCTACGGTCAGATCGCGGGTGTTGAATTTGTTTTGGGCCGAAAGGTTGAGACATGCGGCCACCATTAAAATGGCGATAAAATAGCGCATAATAATTTATTAGGTTTTGATTGAGCTATAAATATAATCGGAATTGCGGGAAACCGCATCTTTTTAAATTATTTTAAAAAGCGTTGGGGTGACGGTTGTCAGGTTTAGGAATTTTCCCTCCGTGTCCTTTGTGGCTTTCTCTGTGACCTCCTGCGATTACTTATTAGTCGCAGAGGTCCGGGG
>DATCQV010000174.1:0-9126 GCA_036569325.1 Mucilaginibacter sp.
CAGTTTGCAGCGACGGGTAAGCGTTACAGTATCATTAGGTTTAAAGTTGAGCGGCGTGGTATAAACACTCACCGAATCCTGCCTTTTGGATACGATGTACATTAAACGTTCAATAGGGTCTACCATCAGCGTTTCGGCATCGCGGGGGCCGTCGGGGTATTTCAGAAATACACGCGAAGATTCGGTTTTAGCAATAGTGGTATCCAGCCATGACGCTTTTTCGGTAAAGCGGTAGATGGTTATATAATGGCGATTTGAACCATTGTCGCCAATGTCGCCGAGATAAATATAACTTTTGCCCGTAACAGGCCCCGGCCCTACCGCTATATCCTCACAATCGCGCACAGCAAGCGGCTCGCTATCTTCCCCCTTAAAATAAATGGTAGATTTTAACTTCCCATCCGCAGTTATGGCGAAAAAACGGCTGGTATCGCCGCTATCATTATGCACATAATATATGTCTTTATTAATTCCTGATGCTGCAATGCCCGAGATCTCGCCCATTTGTTTGCTGTCGAGCTTGCCGGTAATGTCGGTTTCTTTACTAATAAATTTATGCCGGCCATAAGCGCCAAGAAAAAGGGCAATAACCAGGGGCAGCATTATTTTCAATTTTTTGGAGCGGCTCATTAATTTGAACATAACTATTATTAACGCAAATATCGGCTTTTCGTGTGAAGGGATGATTAAGAGAATTGTCTGAACCGGGATTAAACCAGGTTTTAGGTTTTTTTGGATGGTATCGAATTAGGACTAACAAGATTTAAACCGTAGATAGTCATTCGATAAATCCCTATAATCTCCCCAAACCCCGGTTCAGATAATATTTCACACCAAATCAACTAATTACTTCGTTTATAATTCCTGATATTCTATATTTGAATAAATCCTGAATCAATTATCCAAATCAAAAATTCCGGAACCGAACATCTTAACTCCGAAATCAATTTAATAAATTACGCCATAAATCAATCTTAAAATATGCAGTTAAAGAAGAAAGTTTTTTGCGCTGTAGCGGCCATGTCCCTGCTGGGTTTCCAGGCCAGGGCGCAGAAAGTAGAATTTACAGAATACGACCTGCCCAACGGCCTGCACGTAGTTTTGCACAACGACAATAAGGCCCCCGTAGTAGCGGTGACGGTGATGTATCACGTGGGTGCTAAAAATGAGGAAGTTGATCATACCGGCTTCGCGCACTTTTTTGAGCACCTGTTGTTTGAGGGTAGCGACAACATTAAGCGTGGCGAGTTTATGAAGATCGTTTCGGCCAATGGCGGGCAAAACAATGCCAACACTACACAGGACCGTACCTTTTACTATGAGGTTTTTCCGTCCAATCAACTGGAAACCGGTATGTGGCTGGAGAGTGAGCGTATGATGCACCCGGTGATTAACGAGGTTGGTGTAAAAACCCAGAATGAAGTAGTGAAGGAAGAGAAACGCCAGAGCTTCGACAATCGTCCTTACGGTAACCTGGTAAATACCATTGCAAAAGACCTCTTTCCTAAACATCCTTACAAAAACGGTGTGATCGGCTCGATGAAAGACCTTGACGCGGCAAAACTTGACGAGTTTAAGGCCTTCTTCAAAAAATACTATGTACCAAACAATGCCGTACTGGTGATTGCCGGCGATATCAATATTGAGAAAACCAAACAACTGGTTGCGGCTTATTTCGGTCCTATCCCACGCGGCAATGAGGTGGTTTATAAGAAGATTGAAGAAGAACCGATAACCAAACAAATCACCGATACCGCTTACGATGCCAACGCGCAGATCCCGTTCATGATCGAGGCTTTCCGTGTGCCGGGGCGTGATACGCACGAGTCGAAGGTGATGCAGATGATCTCTTCAATCCTTTCGGGCGGACCAAGCTCACGCATGTACAAAAAAATGGTTGACGAGAAAAAGAACGCCCTGCAGGTAGTAGCCTTTAATTACGCCCTGGAAGATTATGGTATGTACATATTAGGAGCGCTGCCAAACGGCGGTGCCGATCCAGGCTCGCTGTTGCCGGATATGGATGAGGAGATTAAGAAGCTGCAAACCGATCTGATCAGCCCGGAAGAGTATCAGAAGCTGCAAAACCAGTTTGAGAACAATTTTGTGAGCGCCAATACACGTATGCAGGGCCTGGCAGAGAACCTGGCCAACGGTTACACGTTCTACCATAAAGATACCGGTCATGTTAATAAGGAATTAGCCGAAATAAGATCGATAACCCGCGAGGAAATAAGAGACGCGGCCCGAAAATACCTGAACCCGAACCAGCGCCTTGTGCTGTATTATTTGCCTGCTAAAGCTAAAGCCACTAAATAACTCTTAGAAAAACGACCATGAAGAAATATATAATGATAGCGGCCGGCGCATTATTAATGCAATATGCACAGGCACAAGTTACAATCGATCGTACCAAACAGCCCAAGCCGGGACCAGCGCCGGTGTTAAACATAAAAGATCCGGTAAAATTCACCCTGCCAAACGGCATTATCCTTTTGGTAGTTGAAAACCATACCCTTCCAAAGGTAACTGCCAACTACCTGATAGATGCCGGCCCCATAACCGAGGGCAGCAAAGCCGGCGTGGTAAGCCTGATGGGCGAAATGTTGAACGAAGGCACCAAAACAATGCCGAAGGCGGTTTTCGATGCTTCGGTTGCGCAATTGGGAGCAAACGTGAGGTTAAACTCAGCCGGGGGCTTTGCTTCGTCGCTCACCAGGTATTTTAAGGAAGCTTTTACGCTGATGGGGACCGCGTTGAAAGATCCCGCTTTTACACAGGAGTCGTTCGATAAGCTGAAAAGTCAAACTATTACCAGCTTAAAGTCATCGGCCAAAAGCGCGCCTGCAATTGCCGGCCGCGTGGATAACGCACTTGCCTACGGCAAAGACCATCCCAACGGCGAGTTTGAGACTGAGGAAAGCATCCAGGCCCTTACCCTTCAGGATGTAAAAGACGCTTACGGCAAATACATCACGCCATCGCGCGGATATCTAACCGTGGTGGGCGATATCAGGCCTGCCGATGCCAAAGCCCTGGCTACAGAAGTGCTGGGCAATTGGAAGGGCGCAACGCTAACCTTGCCAAAACTTCCGGAAGTTGCTAATCCTGCCAAAACTGAGATCGATGTGGTTGATGTGCCTACAGCGGTGCAGTCTGAAATAAACGTGATCAACCTCGTCGATATCAAAAAGAATAATCCAGATTATTTTCCGGCTATACTGGCCAGCTATATTCTGGGTGGTGGCGCCGAAAGCAGGCTGTTTATGAACCTGCGCGAAAAACACGGCTTCACCTATGGTTCTTATTCATCATTGGGCACCGGCCGCTTCCAGGAAACCTTTGATGCATCAGCATCAGTTCGTAATGCTAAAGTTGACAGCGCTGTTACTGAAATGCTGAACGAGATCAAACGTATCCGTACCGAAAAGGTATCGGATGAAGAACTGAAAACAGCAAAAGCCCTGTACGCGGGTTCGTTTGCGCTTGGTCTGGAAGAGCCTTCGCTTACGGCAACATTTGCCAGCAATATCCTGATCAATAACCTGCCTGCCGATTTTTACAAAACCTACCTGCAAAAGGTTAATGCCGTAACTCCTGATGATATTTTGCGCGTAGCCCAAAAGTATTTTAATTACGACAATACCCGCGTAGTAGTAGTTGGCGCCGCAAGCCAAATGCTGGATGGTTTGAAGAAACGCGGCTACCCGGTAAAAATGTATGATAAGTATGCTAATCCGGTTACGGAGGGATCGAAATAAGTTATTCGTCATTTAAACAAAGAGAGCGAGCCAAATGGCTCGCTCTCTTTGTTTTCCTCTTTCTCGCATAATTCTCCCAAACACATCATCGCGACCTCCTCGCAATGCCGCGCGCGGGGAATTTTAATGGTTATCCTGGTTCTTCATTCTAAATCCCTCTTGTTGTCCTCTTTAAAAACCAATATCTTTAACTACCACAATACATAAACCATGAACTCACTAAAAAGAAGAAACTTCCTCAAACTTTCGGGCCTGGCTTTGGCTCCGGCTATACTGCCCGTGCTAACCGCCGATGCGAAACCATCCATATTAAATACAGATACACCCGCAAAGCCTCTCATATCCTTTACCGACGATGGCGTGCATTACGCGCCGGAAGAATACATTGCCAAATTACAGGAAATAAATGCCAAAGAACCCATCAAGGCGGATGTTTATGGGCAGGGTGGATCACTGGCTAAATTGCAAAAGCAGTTTGCCACAATTACGGGCAAGGAGGCCGCTACCTATATGCCTACCGGCACGATGGCCAATCAGCAGGCTATATCCGTTTTGAGCGGCGAGAACACCAAGATATTCGTACAGGATACCAGCCATATCTACCGCGACGAAGCAGACGCTGCACAATCCGTTTTCAGGAAACGCCTGATGCCGCTTGCGCCGAATGAACCCTATTTTACGTTGGACGACCTGAAGGCCGGCATCGCCTTCACCAACGACGGCGAGGTATTTAAAAGCGGAATAGGCGCGGTGGCTATTGAAAACCCGGTTCGCAGATGCGATGGCCGCACAGTACCTATCGAGGAGATCAAAAAGATCTCGGCATTCTGCAAAGCCAATGGCTATAAGCTGCACCTGGATGGCGCGAGGCTTTACCTGGCCTCGGCATTTACAGGCGTTTCAATTGCCGAGTATTCTTCCTATTTCGATACGGTTTATATTTCGCTGTATAAATACCTTGGTGCCGATGGTGGCGCGATACTTTGCGGCGAGAAGGCGGTGATCGACAAAATGGAACATCTTATCAAAATTTACGGCGGCACTGTTTACAGCAACTGGAGCAAATGCGCTATGGCCCTGCACCATCTTGACGGACTGGAAGATCGCCTGAAACAAACCGTTGCCCGCACCACCGATCTGTTTGCAAGTCTGAATAAACTGCCCGGTGTTAAAATAGAAGCATTAAAAGGCGGCTCAAATATTTTTGATATGACGCTCGCCAAAACCATCGACCCTAAAAAACTGCGTAAGGCGCTGGCCGATAACAAAGTTTATATCCGCAATGCTAATGCCGATGGACTGGTAAAACTCCAGGTAAACGAAACCCTGCTGCGTACCGACAATGCATCGCTGGTGAAAATATTTAGCGATGCTATAGCCTTGGCAAAGGCGTAAATGGATAGGGATTCAAGTTTTATGAACATGCAAGGGTGTCACCCTGAGCCTGTCGAAGGGCGATGTGCGCGAAGGCCTATTCGCGCGCTTCGACTTGGCTACCCATGACAAGTTGAATTGAACGTGCAGGTAGATGTAATCCTGAGCTTGTCGAAGGGCGACGTGCGCAATGGCCAATGTCCGCGCGCTAAGCATGGCGTACAAGCCCCACGCTCATGCTTCACTTCGAGAACCTCAGTGCAAGCTTGTACCTCAGCATAACACCCATTTTGTCATTTCGCACCTTTAGAGGCCCCCGGGGTTTTACTTCTCAGCATGAAACCCTTCTTGTCAATTTCACTTTAAAAACACTTTTTTATTGCTTCTTCCCGTTCTCTACGCTTTTAATTTCTTCTTTGCGGTCCTTTTTAAAATCGAACTTTTTAAAATCATCTGTTTGCGGCAATTGCATGGTGTAGCTGGTCAGGGTTTCTACTTCAATGGTCACATCATCGGCAGTCAGGTCGATGATATGGCCGCCGGAAGTTTTATCTGCTGAGAGAAAATGAAAATGATAGCCGCTGATATGCGGTCCTTCCATAAACGTGGGCAGCTTAAAGCCTATCAGGTCGCCGCTGATATTTCTAAATTCGAAGAAATGCTGCCTGTCAAGCATTTGGGCAAGCGGCAGGTATGGTTTGCCTTCAACCGGCGGGAACGCACGCGTTTTTACATAGCTGAATTTTCCGCTCAGGTGGATGGCGTAGATCCCATTCTGATTGGTGAGTACACTATCGAGGTATTTAAAAAGACCAGCTTTGTCTAAGCGGCGTTCAGGTTTATAGGTTTTATCGGCATGAAAAAAGCATACAACGGCATAGGGCGTTTCACCGGCCTCGTCAATACCTGACGTTTTTCCGGTGGCCTGGGTTTTGTAAAGCTTTCCGTTCAGCATCATCAGTTCGCCGTCGAGCATGGCAGGTGCGCCGAGACCAAAGTTGCCGTGCTTGTGCAGCTCTTTGTACGGATACCAGGCATCGTACAAACCACCGATAAATGCGGCAGCATATCCTGCACTGAACAGATCTTTTTCTGCTATTTTTTGCTGGGCGCCGGCTTTAAAACCACCAGCAGCTATCAGTAATACGGCAACCAAACCCTTTTTTATCGTATGCTTCATGCAGCTAAGATAAGGCAAACTTTTACTTTTCACTTACGGTGATTAGAAGTTGGCGGGTTAACTTTGTATTACAAATTAAAAGCTATGAAAGTTGAGATCTGGAGCGATGTAATGTGTCCGTTCTGCTATATCGGCAAACGCAGATTTGAGAATGCACTGCAGCATTTTGAGCACAAAGACGAGATAGAAATTGAATGGAAAAGCTTCCAGCTTAATCCACACCTGGAAACCGATCCCACCATCAGCATAAACGAATACCTTGCCGAAAGAAAAGGCTGGACCATCGATCACGCCCGGCAAATGAACGACCATGTAACCCAAATGGCCGCCGCCGAAGGTCTTACTTACAATATGGATAAAGCTGTTGTAGCCAATAGTTTTAAGGCGCATCGTTTTAGTCACCTCGCTAAAAAGCACGGTTTGGGCGTTGAGGCTGAAGAAGCCCTTTTCCACGCCTACTTTACCGATAGCAAAAACATCGACGATAATGCCGTGCTGATTGATTTAGGGGAAAAGATTGGTCTTAATGCGGCTGAGATCAAACAGGTTTTGGAAAGTGATGCCTATGCCGAAGATGTAAAACATGACATTGATACCGCGCAATTCCTGGGCATACAGGGCGTGCCGTTCTTTGTGTTGAATAACAAATATGCCGTGTCGGGTGCACAGGCCGTTCCGGTCTTTGAGCAAACGCTCGAAAAGGCATTTACCGACTGGCAGCAAGAAAACGCCAAACCCAAACTGCAGATCATCGACGGTGAATCATGCGGCCCTGATGGTAATTGCGGTTAAAGGTTATATTCCCTCCCCCCTTAGGTACAGCTTTGTAACAAAATAAGCCGTTCTTACGTAAGCGTTGCTGGTGATTTATAAAATTTCGGCAGGCAAACGTATTAACTCACAGATAAATATTTATATTTATTCGGCTTAAATGGTATCACAAAATAAAGCATGAAAAAACTGTACTACATCCTCGTTCCAATGTTTATTGCAGCAGCTTTAACCGGTTGTAAATTAGATGCACCGATCTACCCAAGCGGTACCACCGCTACGACGGGTACGGGTACAGGAACGGGAACTGGTACGGGGACAGGTACTGGTACTGGTACTGGTACAGGAACGGGAACGGGAACTGGTACCGGAACAGGTACGGGAACGGGAACCGGTACAGGCAGTACGGATGTGAACGACGGCAACGGTCTGCCTATACCAGCCGCCGGCAGTATTACGGTTAAAATAGGTGATAATACACTTACTTATAGCAGTAACGCCACTTTTGTTGTTTCTGCAGCCGGATCACCCGATGCTGTACAAGGTGGATTTACCAACGGCTACACGACGCTGCTGGCTTTTGGCTCCAGCCAGCTTGATATTTCAACCCTTATAATCCCCAATGTTACAACAGGCACATTTGACCTGTTTGATTTTACGATCAGCACCTTTGTTAATGATCAAAGCGCACCGGCTAAAGTTAAAGTGACCAAGCTCACAAGTAATAATATACAGGGCACCTTTAGTTTGGATATGGTTGATGGTAATGATAATACCAAAGTTTATCATCATTGCATGGGATCATTCAACATCAATAAATAATTTGGATAGGCAGGCGATGCATTCGCTGTAACGCACCATTTAGATACAAGGCATATAACTTTCCTTCACTATTGTTAAAAATAGCGCGTTTAAGATCATAATGCGGCCAAGCAAATGGTCCTTTAAAATTGTCTTTTCAATTAACGTTAAATCAACTAAATTTGTAGCTTAACTTAAAAGTGTAATTAATACACTAATCTAATCCCGTTAGATGACTGATTCTGCAATAACTGCTCCTGCTGCAACTTCACGTAAATCGTTACGAATAGCTGTAGGCGTGCTGTTTTTCCTGGCGGGGCTTTGCTTTTCCAGTTGGGCGTCGCGTATTCCGGCCATTCAGGCACGAATGGGCTTAAATGACGCTGCGTGGGGGGCGGTGCTGTTTTCTTTGCCGGTAGGATTGATGTGCTCACTGCCGTTTTCAGGCTGGATCATTCCCAAAATTGGCAGCAAGAAAGTATTAGTCGCCGCTATATTGGTTTATGGCATTTGTTTAATGTGTCTTGGCCTGGCGCAAAATACCATCCAGTTGATTATTTGCTTGATCCTCTTCGGCTTCTCGAGCAACGCGGTAAATATTTCGGTAAATACCCAGGCCGTTGCCAACGAGAAAATGTACGATAAGCCCATTATGGCCTCTTTTCATGGCTTATGGAGTTTGGCTGGATTCACGGGCGGCGGCATCGGCTGGATTATGATCGCCCATCATGTCGACCCGTTCCGTAATTTCATTTTCACTTTTGTTATTGTTGTTATTGGTGTATTGATGGCCATACGAAATTTGTACGACGATACCCATGAGCCAAAGGCCGAACCTGCAACCAAACTTACCCTCTCCGATCGTCTTAAGCTTATTGTTCCATTGTTAACACTCGGAAGCATTGCTTTCTGTTCAATGATATGCGAAGGTGCCATGTTCGACTGGAGTGCGCTGTACTTCAAAAAAGTGGTGGAAGCACCCATTGAAAAACAAGGCGTGGGCTTCACCGCGTTTATGCTCACCATGGCCGGTGGCCGCTTCGTTGCCGACTGGTTTGTACAGCGTTTCGGCCTGAAACGCACGCTGCAGGTGAGCGGCTCGCTTACTGTTACAGGCCTTTTAATTGCCATTACATTCCCTTATTTCTACACCTCTATTGCCGGTTTCCTGTTGGTAGGCGCGGGGGTATCGTCGGTAGTTCCGATGGTTTACAGCGTGGCGGGCCGGTCTAAAACCTT
>DATCQV010000175.1:0-4746 GCA_036569325.1 Mucilaginibacter sp.
CCCTCTACACAGTCTGATTGGAACTTGCCGTGGTGGGACTTAAACAACCCGCCGGGAACAAACTTACCCGGGATAGATTCGCCACCATATCCGCCACCAACGCCGCCATTGGAACCGCCGCCCCCGCCGCCCCCAACAGATCCCATAGTGCCGGTTTTTTCCGGTGCGGGTTCGCCCCCAACTCCGGCTCCGACACCGACACCGACACCAACTCCCACGCCGACACCAACACCTACCCCTGCTCCAACACCAGGAGGAGGGCCTTTAATAAATATTTATATTCCCGAATACCAGGTGGACATTAAATTGAGGAAAGATAAAGCTGCTATCGAAATGCTTAACATACCCTGACCAATAACCAGATAAGAATTATAACTATGAAAAAAACATTTCTTATTTTACTGGCCGCTTCAGCATTTGGAATAAGATATTGCGAAGCACAAACTTTAACCCGCCCTTTTCCAAAACACAGCGATTGGCATGTGCCGCCTGATTTGCCGTGGTGGGATCTTAGTAATGGCTCTCGAAGTGGCACGCATCAGCCTTGGTATGATTTACACAACCCTGTAATACCGGTGGTTGCTCCGCCGCCACTTCCGCCACTTCCTGGTGTTCCTTCTACGCAATCATCAGGCCCCAATCATCTTTTAATAAATACTTATATTTCAGATAACGAGGCCGATCTGAAGTCAAGAAAAGATAAAACCGCCGTTGAAACGCTTAACATACCCTGACTGATTTATAATTCGATGACGGTATGAGGCAATTTGTTTTTTATGCCTGGTTGATATTGATTAGCTGCGGGGCTAACGCTCAAATAAATTATCATGCCCTTAAAATAAACGCAGGCGACCGATACAGAAAAACGATCTATATACGTTCGAATTCAATAACATACCGGGGGCGGCAAACTCTTATTATCAACAGAAATTCTATCGTTTATAAAGACTATAAGGTTGATGATACTTTGGCTGGCGGGATTTCTTGTGAAATCACCATCAAAAAAATGGCAGATACCATAAAGGCGATGGGAAAACAAACGGGGTATAGCTCGGATATGCCACCCGACACGAGTTCGTTTATTCAAAGAGCATTGAAAAGTGTCACCGAAAAATCGGCCCGGGTTAATATTGATGAGAATGAGAAAATTAGCAGCGTGCAGAATGATTATGATTTAAGCCCGAAGGATTCTGTGCTCAGCTTATCGGGGTTGCTGCCCGAAAAGCTGATTGTAGGTAATACATTCGAACTGATCGCAAGTCTTCCGGCTGATAGACTCTTAAAGAAAGGCGCTAAATGGACAGACTCCGTTTTTACAGCCGACACCAAAGGGCTGATGTATTATAAAGTTGATAATATAAACGATTCTGTAACTACCATCAGCTTTAAAGGGACCGAGTTTAAAAACTATTACAATTTACAGGACACTGAAACAGCAAAATATAACCTGGTAACAAATATCTCGGGCAAAATAGTGGTTGATAATAATTCGGCTATTTTAAAGCAGCGTAGTACAGCCACAGCCACCAGTGGTTATGAGGTGATAAATGGTGTGGTGGTTTCCTTCGGAAAAAGGACCTCGGTATTGGAGGTAGTCGAAAGAAATAAATGAATTATACGACGTCCTGCTTGCTATGTAAAACCGCACTGGAGGTTTCTTCAGCAGTAAAATCCTTAAACATCAGCTGCCATGTAATTATTACCCAGGCCACAATACACGGCCAGGCTTTCATTCCATATTTGCCGATGATATCGCGCCGGATACCCTGCGGTATGGCGTCTGTGAGGCCCAGCCCGGTAAGTATCATCAAGAATATGATCAGGATAATATTAGCACGTGTAAATGGCTTCTCCTGCATCGTCAGCCAAAGTGATATTCCTGTTAGCGGGATAATAAAGGTTGGATTTTCGGCCCCTGTGCTGAATATCACCACCATAATAAGCGAGGTAGCTAACACCTGCAGTCTGAATTTTTCAGATTTGTATTGACTGAACCGCAGCAGCGGCAACGCGAATATAACGGCCGCTGCGACGAGAAAAGGAAAATCGGGGATGTTGGGGTTCTGCGTAAAATCGCGCACGATGCCCATTACACATATATCCTGCGAACGGGCCAGCAGATCGTGATTGATCATGTTTTTGTGGCTAACGGCAGGCAACCATTCGCGGTACGATGCCGTAAGGAAATCGAAACCGGTAAATAGCAGGGGCAATGCCAGTAATACAACCGTAGATACGGCGGTGTAAATAACAAACCTGCCCTTGCTTTTTGAGAACAGGAAAAAGGCCAGGCCAACAACTGGGTACAGCTTCATTAACGCGCCGAGCACGGTAAGCAGGGCAGCCCAGCCGTCCTTCCCCTTTTCTACCAGCATAAAGGTGAAAATTATCCCCGCGGCTATCATGGGGTTAAATTGCTCGGAGAATGCCGAATTGGCAAATTCGATAACACACAAGAGCAGCAGGATCTTTTTACGCCGCTCATCTAACGGTAACCAATGAACGGCGGCCAGCAGCGCAACGGCATTGGCCAATTCCCACAAAAGCAGCCCGATAAGTTTTGGCGGCAATGCAAACGGTGCAAAAAATAACCCGAATAATGGCCCGTAATAATAATAATCGTAATGTTGAGCCGGGTGTGCGGCATATAAATTTACCTGGTTGGTGAGGTTATAGAACGATGCCCGGAAAACATTAAAATTATTGAACCGGGGATGAAATAGCTTTAGCGCCCATAAGGCTACAGCCACTGAAATATAGAGCACCTGAACCCACTGATAGCCCGTAAGCCTGAGAAATTTTTTTTCCATATCCGGTGCACAATATTATTACTTTGCCGCGAAAGGTCAGTGTTTCCCGGCAAATTAATTAGCGAATGACTGTTTGCCGGTGATGAGCAGCTCCACGCGGCGGTTGATATACCTGTCGTGCTCAGTAAGCTCAGGATATGCCTTTGGTTTACTGGCGCCCACGCCTTTGTAGGTCATCCGGTTGGGGTCGATGCCATGCTGTATAAAGTAGTCGTAGATATATTTCGCACGGTTTACAGAAAGGGCATATTGGTGCGTATCCATATCAAAGCCTTCATGTGTGGGCACCTCACAGCAAATGTGCCCTATTATTTCGAACCTGATATTGTCGTGTTTTTTCAGATATGCCGACAATCCTTCGAGATACTGCGCAGCCTCCGGGTTCAGCAAATGCCTGCCGCCCTGAAAGGTAAGTTCTTCGAAACCCACGCTGCTTCCAACGGCGACATTATTTAAACTGTCCATTTTTTTGGTGAACCCCGCCGGCGGCGCTGGTGAGGGGGCGGGTTGCGGCGGCCGGCGGGGTTCTTCAAACCCTTGCCGCCTGATAACCGTGCGCACGATCCTATAAACTTTTGGCGCCTCGTAGATCACGTCGACCCTGCGGTTAACCGGCTGCCCGGCAGCCGACCTGGCCGTAGTTAGGGCAACTGCTCCGTTCCCGGCGGTAGTAATGTTCAATGTGTTATTCAGTGTAAGCAGGTATTGCTTAACGGTTTCTGCGCGGTTTTTGGACAGATCGATATTGGGGATTTTTTGACCGAGGTAATCGGCATAGCCGTTAATGGTTACGGCTGTAACGCTTTTTAGTGCTGTTTTTATACTATCCAGCCTGCCTTTATTTGCGGGAGAGAGTTGGTATTCGTCGATAGCGTAGTAGAGTTTAAGCGTATCGGTACCGGAAGCCATTACAAAGGCGGCTTTAAGAAATAGCAGGAATAAAATAGTGATCTTCAGGTACATTTATCAAAAACGAAGATATCAACTTTATTCAATTGCGGAATAACCCGCCCTTCAATTATAAACCGTAATGCCCTTATCCCTAACTATCTGAATGGTGTAATCCTTTCTTAACGGGTCGTACGGAACGGATTCGTTTACGGAGATATAGATATTACCGAGATCTTTTACTGAATAGGTTTGAATATCGGCCACCATGCCGTCTTTTACCAGGAATTGCGAAACAGATTCGCGGATGAGGTTGTACTGGTTCAACTCATTCGATTCAATTTCGATGAACAAACGCCGTCCATCAAGGCGCAGGGAGATCTCGTTGCGCGTGCCGCCGGTAAGGGCGGCGGAATATTTGCGGTTTTTGGTATTGTTGTTCTTTTGGACAATAACATAGCCTTTGGCCGTTAAAAAGGTATCGGCGTGGGCGAGGTTGTTATGCAGCATGTATTTGATGTCCTCGTAAGAGATCAGGCTTTTTTGAGCGAGGCTGTTTAACGCCGGAAATAGCAGGAGCAAGAAAAAAAATCGTTTCATGCTACAAAATAGCCTTTTCGCGCAGAAAATCCATATTGGTAAATAAACTACATTACAACTTGTATTTGGCTTTTGCATCCGGGGCCTGTAAAAATGTTAGCGTCGGAGGCCCTCCGCCATGAATTTCGCTGTTCGGGTAATTTAATTCCCAGTAACGTCCATCGATTGGATCTTGATAAAGGGTTAACCAACCACTAAAATCAGTGGCTATCTTGATAAGATGATTCTTAATAAGCTCATAAATTCGTTGAGTATGCTCGTCGGCAATCATTTTTGAGCCGTCAAAATTCAAATGTCCGTCTATTCTAACTTCGTCTGATTTTATTTTCATATTGTTAGCGGTAAATGTTCTTGCGATAACCTTACAGCGGCGCCGTAGAATGACCCTAAACAACCGTAATTAATGACCCATCGCCCTTCGCTTTAAGCCGGCCGAACGACTTAAATT
>DATCQV010000176.1:0-12335 GCA_036569325.1 Mucilaginibacter sp.
ACATTAGTTAATAAAAAAAGCCCGCCGGTTTACACCGAACGGGCCTTTTCAATCAATCCAATCAACTCTGTTTACTGTTTTACGAGTTTGTAAGTGAGCGCATTTAAATCTATTGTTATTAAATAAGTTCCGGCTTCTGTAATATTAATGTTGTTATTGTCAGCTGTGTCAAGTATACCAGCTACTTTTACAGAACCGTAGTTTTTGCCCCAATCATGATTCATTCTGAATTTAATTGCGCCACCGGCTTTTAAAGCAACTTTAACCGACCATGTTTGAGTGCCATTATTAAATTTCATATCGGTGTCGCTTTGGTATCCACTGCCGTTAGGCCAGCCACCTGGTGTGGCATCGCCCACAACGCTCCATAACACCGGAGTTAATGTAAGCGTGTTCTTATTTGCATCTAAAACTGCCTGATTGTAAGTAATATTAACTGAAGGATCAACAGTCGATTTTGAAATCGCGTAAAAATTGTTGCCGCCGCCGGTTACATATTGTGTATTATAAGTAACTGTGGCGCCGGATTGTTGCCCATCAGGTGTAGCCCATTTATTATTCCAATTTTTTACGGGGGTGATCAAAAATTGATCATTACCTGGTGTGAAAGGAATAACACCACTATAAATGCCATTGCTTGTTGCCGACATCAGGCTGTCTGCGGTAGCGGGATTCCAGCCCTGATAAGCGCCCGGAACGTATATAAATGCAACCAACGAATAAGGTGTAACGGTTAATGACAACTCGTTTGAATAGACAGGAGCTACCTGTGCCGATACGGTGTGCTGCAAGCGTACTTTAATTTGCGAAGTAACGCCGCCTTTAAGATTGAGCTTTAACAGCATGGCATTAAAATCGGCAGTGCTATAGCTTACCGCACCTGCTTTTGTACCCAATGTAACAGAAGTTGGTTTATTCCAATTATCGCCGGCAGAATCGATCTGCAGCGTGTTGGTCACCGCAGCGTCGAAGCCGTAGTTGGCATTGGTAAAATTGAAGGTAATGGCTGCCGAGGCATCGTTCTGTTTTGATTTATCGAGCACTAATGTGGTTGATGAAGCGCTAAGTGTGCCAGGCTTGCCTCCGTTTGATGTAACTACCGCACCGTCCTTTTTACACGCTGACAACATGAGCAGCGCTATGCCGCCAAGTGTCATTAATTTCGTCAGATTTCTTTTCATTTTAATATTTTTTACGGGGTTATATTTAAAATGGGGCAGAGGTGAATCCGCCCCTTCTTTTTTTAATAGCCTGTATTTTGTTTTAAGTTAGGATTAACCGCCCTGTCCTGATCAGGAATAGGGTAGAGGTTGCGGAAATCGGGTACGCTGGTACCATTTTTCACGCCGCCTTTGAACGGCCAGACATAAGTACCTGAAGTGAATAAGCCGTAACGGATCAGGTCTGAACGGCGATGGCCTTCCCAGTATAACTCACGTGCTCTTTCATCCAAAATAAACTGAAGCGTTAACTGGCCCGAAGTAATGTTACCTGCATTGCTGCCTGCATACGCACGGGTGCGCAGCTTATTGATGTTGGTCAACGATAAAGCAGCATCGCCACCGGCGCCACCGCGCAAGATCGCTTCAGCATAAGTGAGGTACATTTCGGGTAAGCGGAACAGCGGGATATCAACATCGCCGTAATCATTGCTTGATGCTGCGGTTCCGTCGCTGTTCAGGTTGCGGAATTTGGTAACAGCATAGCCGTCGGTAAATGCAGTTACGTCATTGATCTGCAGGTTTTGGCCTTGTGTCCAGAATTCTGCACGGGTATCAGGGTTGCCGTTGTTAGGGAATGCAGTTGACGTGTTTGAAGGGAACAGGTCAACTAAAGCGCTGGTAGTACGGATACCGCCCCAGCCGCCGCCGATACCAAAGCTTGATGATGGCATAGAGCCGCCAACGGGTGCGTGGGTCATGAAGGTAGAACCGCCATAGCCCTGTGTTTTTGAACCGCTATAGTTAATAGTGAATATAAACTCGTTGGTGTTTTTGTAATTGTCGGCCAGCATCAGGTTGTCGTAGTTATCGATCAGTGAATAACCGGCGTCGATAACTTTTTTAGAATAGGTGATGGCTTCGGTGTATTTATCGGTGCCGATGTAAACATGGGCGTTCAGGTAAATACGTGCAAGCAATGCCCAGGCAGCAGCTTTGTCAGCACGGCCATATTCATTCTTTTTCGGATCAACCAGCAATGGATCGATCGCTTTCAGCTCCGACTCAACGTAATTGAACAGATCTTTACGGTTGGTTTGCGGAGGGATGATAGAACCAACGGCGTTTGCATCGGTAATGAACGGCGGGTTGGCAAAAAGATCCATTAAAACGGTATACTGATAAGCTCTTAAAAAACGGGCTTCAGCGCGGAAATGACGGATATTGTCGGCGTCGGCACCGCTGATACCACGGCTGCTCAATTCAGCATCGCTCGCCTGGCGGATGAAATCGTTGGCCAGGGTGATCTGGTACATAGAGCGGTAGTATAAACCGGTAAGGATAACGTTTGATGACGACCAGCTCATGGCGTGGAAATCGGGAACGCCCGGGTCGCCCCATGCAATTACGGCCTCGTCGGTAGGCAATTCCTGTGCATACCAAAGCAAGCGAAAAAAATCGGAAGTACCTTCGTCGATGCCTGCAATATCGCCCGAGCCTGCCGGCCCCTGGTTACCTGTTAATGCAAAGGCGCCATAAACCTTTGCTGCGGCCTCTTTGTAGCCCTGAGGCGTGCTGTACACCTGCGCAGATGTAACCTGGTAGTTCGGCGTAAGAATTTTATTCTTGTTGCACGATACCAGTACACCGCTTAAAAGCGCGGCTACTAATAAAACTTTGATCGAATTTCTTTTCATAATAATACCTTTATTATAATCTCTTACAAATTATTTTAAGTTGAGGTTTACACCTAACGTATAAGTTCTTGGACGTGGGTAGAAGTTGTTATCGAGGCCTGAAGCAACTTCAGGGTCGATGCCTTTATAATCGGTGATGATGAATACATTCTGTACGTTTGCACTAACGGCAAGGTTGCCGCCCTTGAAAACCTGACCGAAGTTGTAACCGAGGTGGATGTTATCCATTTTCAGGAATGAGGCATTTTGCAGGTAATAGTCTGACAGGATAGAGTTTGCGCCGTTACCGGTTAAACCACTATTCAGCACATCGCTCGAACCGTTATTAATGATCACCAGCGGATTCAGGAAGTTACGCTGAATGCCGGTTGCCGATGCGATGTTATTGTATACATAGTTACCAAAGCTGGCACGTGCTACGAAACCGATGTTCCATTTTTCGTAACGGAAATCAGAGTTCAAACCCATAAATACTTTTGGATCAGGGCTGTGTTCGTGCTTCAGATCCTGGTTGTTGATGATGCCGTCTTTGTTCTGGTCAACAAACACATCGTCGAGCGGCTTGCCGTTTGCGCTGTATACCTGCTGATACAGATAGAAGGTGTTGCGTGCATAGCCCGGCTGATCGATCTGTGCGAAGTTGCCTGTACCACCGCTTAGGCCGCCCACCTGGATACCAGGGAAGTTAGCGTTGGCAATAGTGGTAAGGTTGGTGATGGTGTTCTTGTTATAGGTAACGTTGAAACCGGCGCTCCACGAGATCTGCTTGGTGTCCATGATCTTAGCATTCAGGCCAAGTTCAACACCGCTGTCGTCCATATCACCTACGTTAGCAACAATCTGGTTAGAGAAGTTGGTACCGGCAGGCTGACCAACCAATGCCAGGAGGTCTTTTGTTTTACGTTTGTAAACATCCAACGTACCGGTGAAACGGTCGTTCAGGAAACCGAAATCCAAACCTGCGTTGGCGGTTGATGTTTTTTCCCAGGTACGACCGGGGAAATAAGCACCCGGACGATATAACTGGTAATAATTGTTACCGAACTGGTATTGTGCAGTGCTGTTACTCAAGCTGTATTGCGACAGGTATTCATAATCGCCGATACCATCCTGGTTACCGGTTTTACCGTATTCCAAACGCAGTTTCAGAGTTGAAATGGTGGTGTTGCCTTTCAGGAATTCTTCATTATTGATCTTCCATGCAGCAGCAATGGCCGGGAACGTGCCCGTACGGATACCCGGAGCAAAACGGGTTGAAACGTCGCTACGAACGGAAGCAGTTAAGTAATATTTCTGATCGTAATTATAGTTAAACCTGCCGTAAAGCGAAGTCAACTGCGACTCGTTGGTGTAGAAAGGATAGTTGGCGGCCGATAACGGGTTAACCGTACCATCGGAAAATAAGGTGTTGTAAAAATATGGCTGACCGGCAATGCTATAGAAATTGTTGTAGCTGGTACGTTTGAAATCCTGGAAAGAATAACCTGCAACCACATCAAAATGGCTCTTTATGCTCTTAACGTTCTTGCTGTAACTCAGGTAACCTTCAAATAGTTTGTCGCCGCTGTTTCCGCTGTATTTGCTGTTGTTGCCGCTGTAATATTTATTGGTATTAGGGTCTTTGTATTTATCGATAGCTGAAGCTGCATTAGCGGGAACGATATCGTAACCGTTGCTTTTAGAACCATCATAAGATAAATTTACGTTAGCGTGCAAATCAGGGAAGAAATGGAAACGGTAATCTAATGCCAAACTGGTTATTAAACGATAAACAGTACTGCGGTTATCGTTCTGCTCTAACAAGCCTACCGGGTTGAGCGGAGAGAGTGCTTTAAGGCCGCTTGGGCTGTTGTTAGCATCTGTCCATTGCCAGTAACCGCCGTAGGGTGCAAATTTTGCATCACTTGAGGTTACCGGAACAGTAGGGTTGAAGGAGATAGCGCTGCCTACTACGCCGCCTTCATCGGCAAAGCGTTGTTTTACCTGGGCACCTTTTAAGTTGAAATTGATCTTCAGGTGATCGGTAAACAGGCTAGGGCTTAAATTGATGTCGGTGCTCAGGCGGTGCATATAGGTTGTTTCAATGATACCGTTCTGATCGGAATAACCTAATGACACGCGATAGGGTAATTTACCGGCAGTACCTGAAACAGACAGGTTATCGTCGGTGCTTTTGGCATTGCTGTAAATTTCTTTTTGCCAGTCGGTGTTTGCAGTACCTAATAACGCCTTGTAACGACCGTCGGAAGTCTTATCATTAGCATTCACATAATCGCGGAACTGCTGTGCACTTAACACCGGGTATTCTTTTGGCAGGGTAGCCAGCGAGCCTTGTGCCGAGAAAGTGATCTGCGGTGCGCCTGCTGTACCTTTTTTGGTGGTGATCAAAATAACACCATTTGATGCACGGTTACCATAGATAGCTGCCGAAGAAGCGTCTTTCAGGATCGAGAACGATTCGATGTCGTTAGGGTTGATCAGGTCGAGCGGGTTGGCTGCGCCTGCAATACCGTTGTTGCTTACCGGCACGCCATCGATCACATATAAAGGATCGTTACTGCCATTAACCGAAGCGCCGCCGCGGATACGTACAGTACTACCGGAACCCGGCGCGCCGCTGTTAGAGATAATTGAAACACCTGCTACCTTACCCTGAATCAACTGCTCGGGGGTGGTTACTACACCTGTGTTAAAGTCTTTAGCGGTAACGGTCCCGATAGATCCCGTAAGGTCTTTACTTTTTTGGGTACCATAACCGATAACAACTACTTCGTTCAAGCTGGTATTCTGAGGTTTTAAAGAAAAGTCGGCAGTAACTACGGTATTACCTACAGTTACGGTTTTTACGAAAACAATATAGCCTAAGAATTTAGCAGATATATCGTAGTTTCCGGGTTTCAGACCGCTGATGGAGTAAACGCCGTTAGCATCGGTAGTGGCACCTAAGGTAGTACCGGTAATGCTTACAGCTGCTCCGGGCAAGGGCTGATTGGTTTCATCAAACACCTTACCTCTTATGCCTCCTGTTTGCGCAAATGCCATTACTGACAGCATTAAAAATGCGCATAGAAGTGCATACTTTTTTGAGTAATTTTTTCTCATATACATCTTAGTTTTTAAATTAAAAAAGGGCTTTATATGCCTGTTACAATTGGTTTGCTATTTTTGTGGAAACAGCACGTGACTAATTTACACTTAGGATTAACAAAAGCAAATATTATATATAAGATAATTTTAGCGGTTTTTTGGCCCTTAATTTTAACTAATACGAAATGTTATTTTAATGGGTTTTATGTTGAGAAATTGTTAAATTATGCCACGAATTTTGCAAAAAATGCAGTTTTGCTTTTTTTAATGTGTTAAAATTACACATTCGGCAATTTTATTTAAAAGCAACCATTTCCGGGAACGTTCCCGGAAAATTAATTGTTAAATTGACATTTTATAATGAATAAAAATTTTTTTTTCTGCGCGTTTTTGGTTTTCGGCCAGATTTTTTTGACAAAAGCACAGGTAAAAGCCGTGTTTAAAACGGGTAAAACTGCATCGCTGAAAACGGTCGGCGAGCGCCTTTTCCTGGCGGGCGATTTTAACGGCTGGAACCCGGCGGATACAGCCTGGCTGTTGAAGCCCGGGGCCGCGGGCGAATATGCTATTATGAAGATCTTGCCAAAGGGCATTTATCATTTTAAAGTAACGCACGGCAGCTGGCAAAAAGTGGAGTGCACCGCTGAAGGAAGACCTGTTGACAACCGGATGGCGACGCTGGTTAATGATACCACCATTACGCTTAATGTTGCGGGCTGGCAGGACAATTTTGCTCCGGAAGAAAAAAAGCATACTGCCAGCGCACAGGTGCATATTATAAACGAGAAATTCGGGATGCCGCAGTTGGGGCGCCGGCGCAGGGTATGGATCTATCTGCCGGCAGACTATGCCCCGTCTAAAAAGAAGTACCCGGTGATCTATATGCACGATGGGCAGAACCTGTTTGATGCCTGCACTTCGGGATATGGTGAGTGGGGGATAGATGAGCTACTGGATAAGGTAACCCCGCAGCAGGAGAGCATTGTGGTAGGGGTAGATCACGGCGGCGAGTACCGCATAACGGAATATGATCCGTATGATTCAAAATATGGTAAGGGCAGAGGGGATGATTACACGGAGTTCCTGGTGAAAACGCTTAAACCTTATATAGACAGGCATTACCGAACCCAAAAAAACGCTGCTAATACTACAGTGGCGGGAAGCTCGATGGGGGGACTGATATCGATGTATGCAGCTTTGAAACATCCGGAGGTGTTTGGGAATGCGGGCGTATTCTCGCCCGCGTTCTGGATAGCGCCCGATATTTATAAATATGCTGAACAGCAAAAATTGACCGATAAATCACGTTTCTATTTTGTGTGCGGTGATGCCGAGAGCGACAGCATGGTAGCTGATATGAAAAAGATGGCTGGTATTATTCGTGGTAAAATAGCTGCTGAAACGAATTCGCCGGTGGTGGTGATTAAAGGCGCCAGTCATAATGAAAAGCAATGGAATGGTGATTTTCCGGCGTTTTATGAATGGTTGTGGAAGCGGTATTAGTCATTAGGTCATTGTTTGATGGTGTAGAGACGCGATGCATCGCGTCTCTTGCCGCAAATATCGTTAAGCACGTCATTGTTTCGTTCAACGCAATGACGGGCGGGGAGGCACGATGCATCGCGTATCTACGGTTTCATAATTATAGCATCTTGCTATTTTTATACATGGATAGATGCAAAGTATTGCGTCTTCGCAATTTTCCCGATATTTATTTGGCTCGCGGACAGGAGATGCAAAATTTTGCGTCTCTACAATGGATTTACTCCTATCTAATATTTCTTTATCTACCTAAAAATCAGTGTAAAAACAAAGTGTATAAATTACACTAAGACGACAAATTTCGCCGATAAAAACTGTACTTTTGTAGTCGAAAATAGGGCGTTGGTCTATTTCACCTGAAACCGATGTAACGTTTTGAAATGACTTCCGTCTTATGGTTGTATTTAAAATTTGAGAAATACAATTAATTGACAATCAAAAGTATATTAAAATAAAAATCGCAATGAAAACCAGAATTTTATCCGTAATCACAATTTTAGTTGTAGTATTAGGATTCAGCAAACCTACCTTAGCAGCAACCGCCAATCATGATGCTTATACCGTTTTAAACGACATCAACAACATTAATAAGATCGAAGTTCACGGAAACGTTGAGCTGTTTGTTTCGGACGCTAACACCGACCAGGTAAAAGTTTACAACAAATATTATTCAGAAAGCGCTTTGGTGCAAAACAAGAACGGCGTATTGAGCATTGCTTCGTACGGCACCGAAAAATTGGTGGTATGGGTAAGCGCTGCCGACCTGCGCGCTATCTCTGCTTATGATAATGCCGAGATCAGGACTTTCGGTAAGCTTTCGAAAATTGAATTCGACGTTGACCTGCACGACCGTGCTTCGGCTAACCTTAACCTGAACGCTTACAATGCTAACTTAACTGTTAAGGATAACGCTAAAGCTAACCTGAACGGCACCGCCGACCAGTTAACCCTTAACAGCGATATTGAAAACGGTGTGAACAGGAAAAACTTTACTGCTGCACATTACAACGAGAGCAAATCGATCTTCTCTGCTGAGTTGAGCAGCGAAACCATCGGCATGTAAGCCCGACTTTTGCAAAAGTTCACTATATATTTATTACGGAAGCTATCTGTTTATTAAGCAGGTAGCTTTTTTGTTTTTAGGGATTTCACCAATTAAGGGATGATTTCACCGATTGGGTTTGATTTTTGTAAATTGGCAATAAATTGTTCGGCATGAAATGGATGTTATCAATTATCGGCACGCTATTGCTGATACTAATTATTAACGAACCAGCGATGGCACAACAAAAAAATCAGATGGTAAGGATAGCAAAGATCCGGGTTGACCCGGCGCAATTAGATAGCTATAACGCTGCGCTGAAAGAACAAATGACGACAGCCATTAAAGTTGAGCCGGGCGTGCTAACCTACTACGCCGTTGCCGATAAGGAGCACCCATCGCACATTACCATCCTTGAAATATATGCTGACTCAGCAGCTTACCTGTCACATATAGAAACCATCCACTTTAAAAAATATAAGGCAACAGTTGAGCACATGGTTCAATCGCTTGAACTGTTGAATGTGGATATTATCGGGATTGCTAAAAAGCCGGGGATGTAATTAATTCACCTCTTTGGCAGTGACATATTTGGCGGTGATCAATAACAGCAACATCCGGTCTTCCTTCGATTCATCAAGATTTTCGGTGAGCAGTTGCAATATCTCCTGGTTCTTCATTTTAACGGCCATCATTTGCAATACCTGGAATGACGCCACTTCGATACTTTCCATGTTTTGCAGATAAAAAAGGATGGCCATGTCGCGTAAGGCTGTGTCATCTTTTTGCTCGTGAATTGCGGTAAATGCTTCTTCAATCATGCCGGCCAGCCCATTACAGCCCGTGGTTTTATTTTCTGCACCGAGCCGCTCATAAATAATGTCCATACGCGCTATCTGTTTTTTTACATCGTCTACAGTTTCGAGAATGGCATGATTAAGATCGGCAAAATGTGCCTGGCTGGCCATTTCAGGAAACCGGTCTATCATGTGTTTTTTGGCGCAGTAGATCTTATCGAGGTTGTCGGTAAAAAATTTGAGCAGTCGCTCATCTCCTAAATAGATCTGGTGCGGGCGTTGCAGTTGATTTTCCATGGCAGGAGGGCGTTGGTTCAGCCCTTTGGGTAACAAAGAGAATGGGTTTGTGTTTTGCGGGCGGGATAGTTAATCGCAGTAGCAGTGGAGAGTGGCAGTAACGTCGTCTGGCGAGGACTCACCCGGCCGGCGCCGCGCTGAACTCTCTCTCTTCCGCAAGCGGAAGAGGACTGAAGAAGGTTTGCGTTGTATTGATCCTTTGTCATTATTTCAATACTGCTACTCCCCACTGCTACTGCTGGCAACTTCCACCGGAATTTTCACCGACGATTTCACCGCACTTACCGGGAAAAACCCGCCCTGCACCTAATACAGACCCTTTGGCTGTAACGTTTCTTTCGGGCATTCGTCTTATAGGTGTATTAAGAATTTTACAGCATATAATTAATTGACAATCAAAAATATAAATATCATGAAAACCGCTATCATAACCGTATTCTCAGCCTTAGTTTTATCACTGGGAGTAGCCAATACCACTAACGCAGCAACTGCAAAAAATAACGACAACGCTGCCTACACCGTGTTAACCGACATGAGCGCCATCAGCAAGATCGAGGTACACGGAAACGTTCAATTGTTCGTGTCTGACGCTTCGACCGACGAGGTGAAAGTTTACAACAAATACTACGCTGAAAATGCTTTGGTTCAGAACAGCAAAGGTGTACTGCGCATCGCTTCATACAAAGCTGAAAAGTTAGTTGTTTGGGTAAGCGCCAACGACCTGCGTGCCATCACTGCTTACGACAATGCTGAAGTAAAATCATTCGGTAATCTTTCAAAAATCGAGCTTAACGTTGAACTGCACGACAATGCTACCGCTAAATTGACCATGGATGCCTTTAACGCTAACGTGGTTGTGAAAGACAACGCCAAAGCAGAATTAAACGGCCGTGCTGACGAATTAAACCTTAACAGGGATATCGAGTCGAACGTAAAAAAGAACAACTTAACTGTTGCTCACTACAACGAAAATAAAATGGCATTCGCAGCCGTTAATGAAGAACCTGAATTGTTCTAAAAGCTGACTTTTGCAAAAGTTCAACATATATTTATTACGGGAGCCATCTGTTTGATACGGGTGGCTTTTTTGTTTTTTGGGATTTCACCGATTTGGGGATGATTTCACTGATTTGACACAACTGGAAGAATTTGCGCCAGGCCTATTATGTTGTCATTGCGAGCGATAGCGGGAACTATTCTCTTGAGCATAGCGAAAAAATCTTAGGTAAGTGACATTAGCGCCAGTGCATTAGCGTGACTGCATAGTCCGGATGCAGGGCTTATAAGATCTCTCACTGTCGTTCGAGATAACAAAGAGGATGAGTATGGTTATATTACCTCACCACAATCATTCCGTTTGTTCCAAAGGCTTTCAGGGTTTTGGTTGCTGAGAAATCTTTCAGGTTGATAGTGCCGATGTAATCGTCTTTGGCGTGCGATACGTAAGCTTTGTCGCCTTCTACCTGTACATTGATGGGCGTGTCGCCGGTTTTAACGCGTTGAATAACCTGACCGGTAGCTGCGTCGATGACGAGCACTACACTATCGAATGGGGCGGGGGCGAGGATATATTTTTCGTTGGCGGTGATGTTGGAGTAGAGGATGAGGCCGGCTTGCAGACCTAAATTACCGAAATGTTTAATGATGGACAGATTGGTTTTAGAGAGCAGGAAAAGTTCATTTTTGCAGGAGGCCACTGTAGCGGTTTTGGTCACCAGGAGTCCGCGTACCGGAGAAGGGAGCGGTGTATGCTGCAGTTCGGCGCCGTTTTCGGGATCGATGCGGTAAACGCCGCTGGCGCCGGCCATCAGCCATAAGGTTTTTCCATCGTCAGAGAAACAAAAGTTATGTGAGCCTTTGGGCAACGGGAATGTGCGCTTCAGTTTATAGCTGCGGGTATCGAATACATGCATGGTATCGCCGCCGATCTCGGTGTTTGCAAATAACTCGTTGTTTTTACCGGGTCTTACTTTCAGGCCGTGCGGTCCGTTGTGATAGGCGGTATCGGGCGAGGTATAGATATTGCGTATAACCTTGCCGGCAAAGGGATCGATGACGGTGATGAGGTTGCCGGTATGACCGATCTTCAGATCGTAATCCTCCAAACCAAAATTACTGACGAAGCATTTGCGGGTGGCGGGGTCGTACGTGATTTCGTGCGATTTGAAGCCGATCTTCATCTGCGCGGTTTTTGCCCCGGTTTTAAGATCAAAAATAGCGACCGAATCGCGGTATTGCTGTACGGCTACCAAATAGGGCTGTGCTTTGGCTATGGCGCCACATAACATCAGTACGATGAAAATAGATTTTTTCAATTGGGCAAAGGGTTAGTGATGAGGTAAATATAAGGAAGTTTGAGGGGAGGGAAAAAATTATGTAGAGCATGGTCTTTCAAGAGCTCTTCCCGTCTTTGCAGGGTCTCCTGAAAGGGACCCAGCAAAGACGGGAAGTTTGTTTACTTCGTTGCGTGGGTTGTCACCCTGAGGTACTCGAAGGGTGAGCATGGAGGCCCTGACCCGTAAGTATAACCGTCGATTTCGCCTGGCGAGGCCCACCCGCGTGCTTCGAGAGCCTACCCATGACAAGTTAAATTGAACGTGCGATGGATGTCACCCTGAGCTTGTCGAAGGGCGACGTGCGCAATGGCCAATGTCCGCGCGCCAAGCATGGCGTACAAGCCCGGCGCTCATGCTTCACTTCGAGAGCCTCAGTG
>DATCQV010000177.1:0-7007 GCA_036569325.1 Mucilaginibacter sp.
ACCCATGACAAGTTAAATTGAACGTGCGATGGATGTCACCCTGAGCTTGTCGAAGGGCGACGTGCGCAATGGCCAATGTCCGCGCGCCAAGCATGGCGTACAAGCCCGGCGCTCATGCTTCACTTCGAGAGCCTCAGTGCAAGCTTGTACCTCAGCATGACACCCATTTTTTGTCATTTCACCTTTAGAGCCCCGGATTTTATAACTCAAAGATGACAAGAGCCGATGGACTGGTTTATATCGCTGGATTCTTCACATAATCTCCCCACAACTCATCAACACTCTTCCCGGTCAGTTTCTTCCACGAATCTGCAGTATAAGTATGCTTGCGCAGCTGGCCATCCAGTTCTTTTACCACACCCGGTTTTACTTTCTCCTCAATCCAAACCAAGAAACGGGCGGTAATGCGGTAGGCGTTATCATAATTTTGAGTCGTTTTAAATTCGGGCAGGCTCCATTTCGCGGCTGCATTGTTCACGCCGAATTTGTTGCGGGCATAGTCTGCAATACCTTCGGTGAGCCAGCCCGGGCCAACGCTTTCGCCATAATCCTGAACGATGTGCATTACTTCGTGGGTAACCACGTCGATGTCTTCCGGGCGTTTGTGCAGCCAGCTCGAGGCGATGGTCACCTTGCCGTCGGCGGTTGCAGCAACACCTTTATAGCTGGTGTCTACAACCATCTTCACGTCTTTTAAAGTTTCGGGGTTATATTCTTTAGCCAGTTTCGGGTAAACAATAAAAAATGTTTTTACCAGGCGGGTTTGCTCGGCAGTGTCTAATGTGGCATCGAAATTGGTGAAGGTCAGTTTGTAACCGTCGCGCTGGTAAACCTTTGTGGTTTGCGCGTGTGCCGCAGAAAGCAGCGATACAACACCAATGGCAAGCAGGGAAATTTTCATATCAGAGTATTTATTTTGTTTCGGCCGCAATAATAGCGATTTAAGCACATCGGTGGTGTAAAAATGTAATGACCCCTAACCTTCCAACTTTAAAACCTTCCAACCTTTCAACATCTGCAACAAAAAACACTAATTTTGCCGTACTTTTTATGAAGGACACAAACGTATTATTCGAACAGGCGGTTAGCTTGCTGCAGCAACTCATCGCCATTCCATCATTCAGCAAGGAAGAAAACCTCACGGCCGATCTGATAGAGAATTTTCTGAAGGAAAAAGGCGTAAAGACCCACCGCAAGCTCAACAACATCTGGGCCTGGAACAAACATTTCGACGAAAGCAAACCTACTATACTGCTCAATTCGCATCACGATACGGTGAAACCGAATTCAGGCTATACCCGCGATCCCTACGATGCCAAAATTGAAGACGGCAAACTGTACGGCCTGGGCAGCAATGATGCCGGCGGCTGCCTGGTATCGCTCATCAACGTGTTCCTATACTTTTACGACCAGGAAAACCTGAAATATAATTTTTGCCTCGCTACAACTGCCGAGGAAGAAATCTCCGGCGTTAACGGCTTGGAACTGATCATACCAGATCTTGGTCACCTCGATTTTGGTATCGTAGGAGAGCCAACGCTGATGCAACTGGCCATCGCTGAACGCGGACTGATGGTGCTCGACTGCGTTGCGCATGGCAAGGCCGGTCATGCCGCCCGCGAGGAAGGCGAGAACGCTATTTATAAAGCGCTGACCGATATCGAGTGGTTCCGCACGTTCCGTTTTCCTAATGAATCTGAAGTTTTCGGTCCCATCAAAATGTCAGTGACCATTATTAACGCAGGTTCGCAGCACAATGTGGTACCCGCAAGCTGTACCTTTACGGTAGATGTGAGGGTAACCGATGCTTACCGCAACGAAGAAGTACTGGAAATTATTCGCCAGCACGTAAGCTGCGATGTAACCCCGCGCTCCATCCGCCTCAAACCATCAAAGATAGACAAGGAGCATCCAATAGTGCAGGCCGGCATAGCTTTGGGCAGGACAACCTATGGCTCGCCTACCACATCAGACCAGTCGCTGCTGGATATTCCGAGCCTAAAGATCGGTCCCGGCGATTCGGCAAGATCACACACGGCCGATGAGTTTGTGTATGTGGATGAAATTAGGGAAGGTATTGAATTGTACATTAAAATGCTGGAAAAAATTAATTGATTTACGATTTTAGATTTACGAGTTACGATTTGTTTAGTTTATGATTGGTGAATTGTAGATTAGAATGTAAACATATATAAACATTGTGACCAAAGAAGAACTTAAACAGCGGACAAAAAATTATGCATTGGTGAATGCAAGACTGGTTTTAAGTTTGCCTTATAATATTGTCAATAAAAATTACGCTGATCAATTAAACAGAAGCGCAAGTTCAACGGGGGCAAACTATCGTGCAGCTTGCCGGGCGAAATCAAAAAATGATTTTATTAATAAGCTGAAAATAGTTGAAGAAGAACTGGACGAAACACTATTCTTTTTAGAATTATTACTTGAACTAAACCCGGATTTAAAGGACCGAATCGATCCTATATATAAAGAAGGAAATGAATTGCTCTCGATAATGGTTGCCTCAATTAACACCTTGCGGGCCGCTAATCCAAAACCATAAAAAAAAATTAAGCGCCAACCAATCGTAAATCTAAAATCGTAAATCAAAATGAAGATCTGGCAGAAATCCACCAGCGTTAATGAATTAGTAGAAAGCTTCACCGTTGGCCGCGATCCGGAGTTCGATCTGCAAATGGCCGCTTTTGATGTATTGGGCTCATTAGCCCATACCCGTATGCTGGAAAGTATTGGCCTGATGACTGCCGAAGATCTGACATCGGTACAGCGGGAGTTAAAAGCTATTTATAAAGATATTGCAGCCGGTAATTTTCAGATAGAAGAGGGGATCGAAGATGTGCATTCGCAGGTAGAAATGCTGCTCACCCAACGCATTGGCGATGCCGGTAAAAAGATCCACAGCGGTCGTTCCCGTAACGACCAGGTGTTGGTTGATCTGAAACTTTTCTTCCGCAATGAACTGAAGGAGGTTGTTGAGGAGACCGAGAAGCTGTTCCGCCTGCTTATTGAATTAAGTGAGAAGCATAAGGACGTATTGCTACCGGGCTACACGCATTTGCAGGTAGCTATGCCATCGTCATTCGGTTTATGGTTTGGCGCTTACGCCGAAAGCCTGGCCGATGACCTGGAACTGATTTTAGCAGCGTATAAGATCACCAATAAAAATCCGCTGGGTTCTGCTGCCGGGTACGGCTCTTCGTTCCCGCTTAACCGCACGCTCACCACTCAGCTTTTAGGCTTCGAAAACCTGAACTATAACGTTGTTTACGCACAAATGGGCCGCGGGAAAACCGAGCGCATTATTGCGCAGGCCTTATCTTCCATAGCTGCTACGCTGGCAAAAATGGCCATGGATCAGGCATTATATCTCAGTCAGAATTTCGCCTTCGTAAGCTACCCGGATACATTGACCACCGGCAGCAGCATCATGCCGCATAAAAAGAACCCCGACGTTTGGGAAATTATCCGCGGCAAATGCAATCGCCTGCAAGCCCTGCCAACAGACGTGGCCATGGTGACCACCAACCTGCCATCCGGCTATCACCGCGAACTGCAACTACTCAAAGAACTGCTTTTCCCGGCCTTTGCCGATCTGAAGAATTGCCTCCACATGGCAGCGTTCATGCTTCAGAATATCACCGTAAATACCGATATCCTGAACGATCCCAAATACGCCTACCTCTTCAGCGTGGAAGAAGTAAACCGCATGGTGCTATCGGGCACCCCATTCCGGGACGCTTATAAACAAGTTGGCTACGCCATTGAAAAAGGGGAATTCAATCCTGATAAACAGGTGAATCACACCCACGAAGGCAGCATCGGAAATTTAGCAAACGAGCAGATTACCGCAGCGTTTGATAAGTTGATAAGCAATTTTGACTTTAAAAAGGTGGATGAGGCGATCCAAAATTTGGTATCCTGATTTGCCGGAAAAATGGTTAAATTGGTCGTGACCTTTTAACCTAAGTTTATGATATCTTTCAAAAAACATGCAGCAGCGGCTTCGCTGACCGTTGTTCTTCTATTTTCCTGTAAACCGGATAGCAAAACCATAAATATTAAAGGCGATATCAAAGGCCTTCATGCAGAGATGGCCTATCTTTCGTCAACCTACCCGGTGGGCAGTAAACCGATAGACTCAGCGAAGGTTATCAATGGCAAATTTGAGTTCAACATTCATACTGATACCGTTTTTCAACCATTTTTGGGCCATATCACTTACCGGGGCAATCCTGCTATAAAGAATTGTTGTGGAGTGATCAATCCCAATTCTCCTGATAAAAATAAGCCGGAGCGGTATTTTGATTTCTACATAGAGCCCGGCCCTATGCTCCTGTCGGGAGATTTAACCGTCGACAAATATGGCGGACTTACCTTAAAAGCCGGACCGCAGAATGACTTCTATTTTAAATATCTCGCCCTGCCTTTTACCAGGCCGGGGAAAGATATTGCGAAACACAGATTGCGAGTTGAATACCTGGAAAAGATAGTTACCGATAATCCGGGTGCATATCCAGCTATGTTTACATTGCATAGCTGGCAATTTAATATGACTAACAAGGAACTTAGACGAGTATTTGATAAATTTGACGACGACGTGAAGCGCTCGGAATATGGAAGGAGTGTTAAAAGCTTCTTTGAGGAGCGCCCCGATCCCAATGCGCTAAAGGTGAACGAATCAGTAATAGACACAGCCGGCAAAATATCAAAGCTGATTGACACTACAAAAAGGTTAAATATGATCGTGTTCTGGGCAAGCTGGTGCGGACCCTGTAAATTGGAGATTCCGGGTCTAAAAAAGTTAGCTGCCAGGGAAGCAACGAACAGCGACTTACGGATGATAAGCGTTTCAATAGATCAGGATAAACACAGATGGAAAAACGAAGTAAGAAAGCAGCAGATGGGGTGGCCGCAATTCGCGTTCAGTACCAGTGTATTGTCCAAAGCATTGGCTCATTATAATCTTAATCTTATTCCCCAGATCTATTTTATCGACAACCACAGGAAACTCATCACCAAAATCGAAGGTTACGATCCGGCAAATGAAGCGAGTATCGAAGATCTCATTAAAAAGAATTTAAATTAGGCAGATGGTGTGATGATCGCAGATCATCCGCCCTTCCAAAATCAATCAACGTATTTACAATCAACATGAACGGACAAAACAGAGCCGATATTTATCCCGGCCTCGAAGTCGATATCATCCTTAAAAAAGACCAGCGGTCGGGTAAACGCACACGCGGCATTGTAAAAGATCTGCTCACCAGTTCGGCATACCATTCGCGGGGTATAAAGGTTCGTTTGGAGGACGGGCAGGTAGGCCGCGTTATTGAGATTTTTGAAGATTAATTTCCTATCTTAGAAAATTGAAATTTCCGGACTTTCGGACATCGGACTTTTACTGACTTCTCCAACCCCCTATGGCAAAAACCTTAAAACCCGACAGACGCGTATTTTTCCGCCTCGACGCGCATTACCGCCTCCTCATCTCGCTCGTAGTAGCGGCAGCCGTCTTCTTCGTCGTGCGCGACCATAAGAATATCCCGTCTATCGCCCTGTTCTGCTGGATAGGCTGCGCAGCCACCATTGTTCTGCTCGACTGGATCATCATCTTCTCCTCTCACCCCAAAGAGGTCCGTAAAATAGCCAAGCTCGAAGATTCCAGCCGCACGTTCCTTTTTGTATTCATTTTGGCCGCGTCTATCGCCAGTCTTGTCGCTATAATTCTATTGCTGAAATCGACCAAAGGTCTTTCCACTGCCGATAAAGGAGGCCATATCCTGCTCGCTATTTTTGCCGTTATTACGTCCTGGTGGCTGCTGCATACTATTTTTACCCTGCGCTACGCCCACCTTTATTACGATGGGGATACCGATATCGACGGCATCAAAAAATCAGTCGGCGGCCTCCAGTTTCCCGGAGCTGACGAACCCGATTATCTTGATTTTGTATATTTCTCCTTCATCGTCGGGATGACGTTCCAGGTATCAGACGTGGAGATTTCCTCACGACGAATTCGAAGGGTATGTCTGCTGCATTCGCTGCTGTCGTTTGCATTTAATACTGCTATACTGGCATTGAGTATTAATGTAATTTCGGGGATGGTATCGCAATAAGCATCACCTGTAGAGACACAATACTTTGTGTCTCCATACTTTGTGTCTCCGTACTTTGTGTTAAAACAACGTCGGAGCCGCTGGCTTATCCCTGTCCATAAACTTCGGCCTCAAGATATTCAGGCCCAATCGGGAATTCAGCTTCTCCACTACATAGTCCGCCAGCTCCGGCGAGTACCGCTCATCGTGCTGGTGCATAAAAAACCAAACCGACTGCAGGCCCATATCGGCCCATTTGGCAATTCTGTCCACCCACTCATCGCAACGCGAATAATCGGTAGGATGGAGGCTGTTGCCCACAAAGCGGATAAAGGCATGCGGCGTAGGCAATTCCATGTGCACCACATCGCGGCGACCGCTGGCATCCGTAATTACGGCGCCGGCATTCACCTCGTGCAGCATATTAAACAACGCAGTACGTATTTCAGGATTGGCAAACCATTCTTTATGCCGCACTTCTAAAAACACTGGCACATCTTTCGGCAGCTGTTCCAGGTACGTCCGCAGGTCGGGCAGGCTTTTTGGCGCATAGTTATCTGCTAACTGCAGAAACAGCGGCCCCAACTTTTCGCCGAAAGCCATAATGCCCCGGTAGTATTCGGTAGTAACGTCATCCGCATTCTTCAGCCGGCGGATGTGACTGATGCTTTGCGAAAACTTCGGGCAGAATTTAAAATCAGGATTCGTGTCTGCTTTGGCTTTCCATTTGGCAATGGTTTCGGGCGGATAAACGTTATAAAAGGTGGCATTCAGCTCAATCGAGTCGAAATGCTTTACATATTCATCCAAAAAGCCGGCCTCTTTGGTTTTTGGCGGATAGATCTTACCCAGCCATTCCTTCCGGCCCCACTTGGCGCAGCCCACATGCAC
>DATCQV010000178.1:0-3835 GCA_036569325.1 Mucilaginibacter sp.
CTGCTCTAAAAACTTCAGGGCATTCAGCGTTTTGATGCTGTCTAATTTGAAGCGGCTACAGAAGTCACCCAGATCAAGATCAAAACTAACACCTTCACCGGCCTCGAATGCAAGGCTGTAATAATTGGCGAGGTAGTGGTAAACCTGCTTGATCTCAGCTACAGTTGGAAAACTTTGTTCGAATTTCTTTTCCTGGCGGAGGCGGTCGGCATAGTTGTAAAGCAGCACTGCATAAGCCTTTTGCTCATCCCGCCCGGAACGGCCGGCTTCCTGGTAGTAGGCCTCCAGGCTGTCGGGCATATCCTTATGGATCACAAACCTTACATCAGGTTTATCGATGCCCATACCGAAGGCATTAGTTGCGACAATGATCTGCGTTTTATTAGCCTTCCAGCTGTCCTGCTTTTTTGCGCGTTGCTCGGCAGCGAGGCCCGCGTGGTAAAAATCGGCTTTGATGTGATTATCCGTATAAAACTTAGCAATCTCACTGGTTTCCTTCCGTGTGCGTACGTACACAATACCGCTTCCCTTTACGCCTTTGGCAACGTCGAGCAGCTTGCGGAATTTGTCTTCCGTTTGCTGAACCACGTAGCTGATATTTTTCCGCTCGAAACTTTTTTGAAAAACAACCGGGCTTTTGAATTGCAGCTTTTGCTGAATATCAACCTTAACCTCCTCCGTTGCGGTAGCGGTAAGCGCCAGTACAGGTACATTGGGATGCAGTTCGCGCAGATCGGCAATGTGCAGATACGGCGGCCTGAAATCATATCCCCATTGCGAAATACAATGCGCCTCATCAACTGCAATAAGGTTGACATTCATGTACCTAATCCGCTCGCGAACCAGTTCAGACAATAAACGCTCGGGCGAGAGGTATAAAAATTTCACGCCGTTGTAAATGCAGCTATCTAACGCAATGTCTATTTCGCGCTTGCTCATGCCAGACACGATGGAGACCGCAGGTATGCCTTTGGCTTTCAGGTTCTCCACCTGGTCTTTCATCAGCGCAATAAGCGGAGAAACAACAATACATACCCCATCCTTAGCCAGTGCCGGAACCTGAAAGCAAACCGACTTTCCTCCCCCCGTTGGCAGCAATGCCAGCGTGTCATGACCTAATAAAACAGACTTGATGATCTCCTCCTGCATAGGCCGGAAGTTGTCGTGATTCCAATACTGTTTTAATATTTCCTTTAAAGTCACTTTGATTTCGGAATTCGGATGTTTGATTTTAAAAGCGGTAAAGATAAATGGGTTTTATTTTTTTAAGTAAATTTGTTAAAAGGATTTATCATGCAAACAACCGTCATCCGTCAGAAATTGCATCAATATATAGATAATAGTGATGAAAAACTATTAAAGCTAATGCTTGCGCTGGCAAAAGAATATAATGAAGATGATGTGGAATACGAATTTACAGCAGAAGACATTAAATTATTTGATGAACGCCGTGAAAAACGTTTATCCGGTGAGAGTGAGACGTTTACCTGGGATGAAGCTAAAAGTATAATTACGCGCAAAAAGTAATTTATGGGATATAAATTACTAATTCAAAAAGAGGCATTAGTTGAACTTCAAGAAGCCTTTGACTGGTATGAAGAACAAAAGATAGATTTAGGTTATGAGTTTTTAAACGAAGTAGAAGTTTGTTATCGAAATCTTTCTGATTATCCTGAACGGTATTCGTATATTAATGAGCGTTACAGACGCATCAAAACTGATCGTTTCCCGTATATTTTAGTCTTCGAAATTGAAGGAAACGTTGTAATCGTCAATACGATCAGACATATAAAGAGGAAGCCTCTCTAATTTCATCTAAAAAAGATTACATTCTGTCAAAAAGCTACTTCTTCAAAATTCCATAAATGGTGTAAATTCGTCGCTGTAATTTAAGATCGATGAAAATACGCTACCTCTTTCTGATTTTTGTTCTACTACTTCTTTCTTCAATAAACACGCAGGCCCAAAAATGGAACGTTGAAAATCCACCCGGCGCTCCGCAAAAAAAGGTAACCATTACTACCGACGAGGGTACCTGGATGAACCTTGATGTTAGTCCGGATGGGAAGACCATCGTTTTTGATCTTTTGGGCGATATTTATAGCATACCTATTGCCGGTGGTAAAGCTACGTTGATAGCAGGTGGCAAAGCATGGGAAGTGCAGCCGCGTTTTAGTCCGGATGGAAAATTAATTTCTTATACCAGCGATAAGGAAGGCGGCGATAATATCTGGATTATGAACGCCGATGGAAGCGGCAAGCATTCCATCACCAAAGAAAATTTTCGTTTATTAAATAACGCATCATGGGCGCCGGATGGACAATACCTCGTTGCACGTAAGCACTTTACAGGAACGCGTTCGCTGGGCGCAGGCGAAATGTGGCTTTACCACAAAACCGGTGGTGAGGGCATCCAGCTCACCAAACGTAAAAATGACCAGCAGGATGCCGGCGAACCAGTCATTTCTCCAGATGGCAAATATGTGTACTGGAGCGAAGACGTTACTCCCGGACCGTATTTTCAATATAATAAAGACCCTAACAAAGGTATTTATGCAATCCGTCGCTTAAACCGCGAAACCGGCGATATCGAAGAAATTACTGGCGGCGCCGGTGGCGCTTGCCGTCCGCAGCTTTCGCCCGATGGTAAATTATTGGCCTTTGTTAAACGGGTGCGTTTAAAATCGGTCTTGTTTCTTCATAACCTGGCTACAGGTGAGGAATGGCCGGTGTACGACGGCCTTTCGCATGACCAACAGGAAACCTGGGCCATCTTCGGTGTATATCCGAACTTTAGCTGGCTGCCTAATAGCAGCAACATCGTATTTTATGCAAAAGGAAAGATCTGGAACCTCGACATCAATACCCTTAACGCAACGCAGATCCCGTTCGAGGTAACCTCAACCCAGTCAATCACCGAGGCGCTGCATTTTCAGCAGAAGGTTTTCCAGGATGAATTTCCAGCGAAGATGATCAGGCAGCTGACAACTTCACCCGACGGCAAAATGGTGGCCTTTAATGCAGCAGGCTATATCTATACAAAAGCGCTACCCGATGGCAAACCTATCCGTATAACCTCCACTGCCGATTTTGAATATGAGCCATCATTCAGTCCCGACGGTAAATCGCTGGTATACGTGGATTGGACTGACGAGTTAAAAGCATCCATCAACAGAATTGACCTTACAACCTGCCTGGTAACCCGTCTCACCAGCGAGAAAGGCTATTATTATTCGCCTAAGTTCTCTAATAAGGGCGATAAGATCGTGTTCCGCAAAGGAGAAGGGAACGGCACCTCGGGATACACATTCGGCAAAAATCCGGGGATTTATGTGATGCCTGCTACCGGCGGTACGCCTAAGATGATCATCGACAATGGCATTTATCCGCAGTTTTCGGCTAACGATGCCCGCATCTATTATCAAAGCTATGGCAAGGACAAGAAGCTGTATAAAGTGATGGACACTACGGGCGCCAATCAGCAAACGCTGTACAGTTCCAAATATGCTACGCAGTTTAACCCAAGTCCGGATGGTAAATGGATGGCCTTTACGGAACTTTTCAACTGCTATATAACGCCGATGATCTATACCGGTTCTGTGCAGGAACTTTCGGCAAGTAACAGGGCTATTCCGATAAACAAGCTGACCCGAGATGCCGGCACGTATATCCATTGGAGTAAGGACAGTCAAAAACTAATGTGGACGCTCGGCCCCCGTTATTTTGTGCGCGATATCCGCAATGCCTTTCCTTTTGTTGAAGGCGGCGCTGATAAAACACCGGCAATTGATACCGTTGGCATCGACCTCAACCTGAAATTAAAAAGTGACATCCC
>DATCQV010000179.1:0-18010 GCA_036569325.1 Mucilaginibacter sp.
CTCCAATATCTTACGCGTAACGAAATTATCTATGTAATTGTCGTCGATCAGTAAACAGGTTTTAAAACAATTGGCCATCAGGTTCAAAAATAATCTTTTAAACTAATTTAAAAAATTAAGTTTTTAACAGGGGATTGAGCAGACTGCTTTCCATCTAAGGTTACCGGACACACAATGTATTGTGTCACTACAAAAGATTTCTCTTCCCTCTTTACCGCTTGCGGTAAGAGGACGGCCGAGCGAAGCAATGGCCGGGTGACTCCGAGCCGCGCGACATTACCGCCAGTGCACAAATGTCAATACATTGGCGCTAATGTCGCTCGTATAAGTTTCCCACCCATGCTCGAAATGACAGGGCGTCTTTCCGTAGAGACACAATACATTGTGCCTCCCAATTGTGTCTCTGTACAATCCCCCCCTACTGAATATTTATGCTCGCCGTAATCTCCTTCAGCATAATTTCTGCGCTCTTCGACTGGTACTGCGCGGCAAAGAACTTCGATTGCGCATCCAGGTAATTTCGTTGTGCTTCGCGAATTTCCAGTGGGGTGATATTCCCTATCTTGTATTTTTCCAGCGAGATTTCCAGGTTCTTTTTAGCAACCTCCACATTCGATTCACCGAGCTTCATCAAATCAAGGCCCGATAGGTAGCTCACATATAAATTGCTGATCTGCGCCTGCACGTTCAGCATGGTCTGCTTGTAGTTGATGTTGGCGTTATCGATACTGATCTTGGCATTCTGCTCCAGCCTGTTCTGGTTAAAGCCATTAAAAATATTGATCGAAGCAGTCAATCCATAGCTGAAACCTTTCGTGTCCTGCGATAGCGTAAAACCCGCCGGAGTTTTATTATTGGCGATATTATAACCGGAATTCACCGCCACCTGCGGGTAACGGCCTGCCCTCACAATTTTCAGATTGATCTCCGAGATTCGCTTATTGATCTGTGCCAGCAATATAGCCGGATTCTGATTTTCAGCTTTAGCCAGTATATCACCCAATATCAGCTTATCATCCACTATAATGGTATCGCCAACGGCAAACTGACTTTGCAGATCGCGCACCAGCAGTTGGTTCATCTGGATCTTTGCCGCCTTAAATTGCTGCAATTGATTCAGGTAATTAGCGGTATCGGTATTCAGGTTCACCTGGGCGTTCAGCACATCAAGTTTCGAGGCGCGCCCCACCTGGTATTTATCATTGGCATACCGCAGTTGCGTACGCGATATCTCGATGGCACCCTTCAGCGCCTTCAGTTGCTCGTTCTGATTGATCAGGTTATAATAAGTGCCTATTACCGCTGCCAGTGTAGCCTGTATGGTATCGCGCGACTGGATCTGGCCGTACACATTCAGCTGCTTCAGTTCGTCATAATTGGCAAACATGGCAAAGCCATTGAATATGGTCCAGTTCAGCGCAGGGCCGTACGAGGTAGACGAGTTATGCGCATGCAGCTTGTTCACCGTACCGTCGTTACGGGTTTGGGTGATGTTCTGGTTACTGCTCGAAGTGGAAAAGTTTCCGTTCAGCTGCGGCAAAAACCCTGCGTTGCCGATGGTAACGTTGTTTTGGGCAATTGCCGCGTTATTTTTTGAGAGAACGATATGATAATTGTTTTTCAATGCAATTTCAACTGCATCCTTCAGCGTCAGCACCGTATCGGTTTGATTGGACGCCTGTGTCTGAGTTTGAGCCTTAACACCTACAGCAAACACCATCAGGCAAAAAACAAGGCAAACTAATTTTTTAATGGTCATGATGCTATTCGTTTTCTATCAGTTTTGGGGCTTTGTGTTTCTTAACTTTTCTGGTAGGCTCGGCGTCTTCAGCTTCCGGGTCATGGCGCTCTTTCGAAGCAAATATCAGGTACATCACCGGGATAATGTAAAGCGTGAGCACCAGCGAGAACAACACCCCGCCCATGATCACTATACCCAGCGATACACGGCTCTTGGCACCGGCACCCAGCGCAAACGCTATCGGCACAGAACCTAACACCACAGCCAAACTGGTCATCAATATCGGGCGCAAACGGGCAACGGCAGCTTCAACAACGGCCTCGTATTTGGCCTTTCCATGTTCCATTTGCTGGTTGGCAAATTCCACGATCAGGATCCCGTTCTTCGTCACCAAACCCACCAGCGTGATCATCCCGATCTCGCTGAAAATGTTCAGCGTTTGGTTAAACAGCCATAACGACAGGAACGCACCGGCAATAGCCAGCGGCACGGTCAGCATCACCACAAACGGATCAATAAAGCTTTCAAACTGCGCGGCAAGCACCAGGTAAATAAGCAGCAGCGCAAAGGCAAAGGCAAACACAATGTTCGATCCGCTTTCCGCAGCATCGCGCGACGGACCGCTCAGCGCCGTACTGAACGAGTCGTCAAGCAGGTTCTTGGCTATCCTGTTCATTTCTATGATACCCTCGCCCACGGTACGGCCCGGCGCTAAACCGCAGGAAATAGTGGCCGATTTATAACGGTTAAAGTGATAGATCGCCGGCGGCGTAGCATCTTCCGAAGTCTTCACCACGTTATCCAGTTGGATCAGCGTGCCCTTGGCATTGCGTACGTAAATACTCTTCAGGTCCAGCGGCTGATCGCGATTGGCCCGGTTCACCTGGGCAATCACCTGGTATTGCTTTCCGTTAATTAGGAAGTATGCCAAACGGCCGTTACTATAGTATAATTGCAGGGCGGTAGCAATGTCAGATACCGATACGCCCATGTCCCTTGCCCTGTCGCGGTCTGTAGTTACGCGAAGTTCGGGCTTTGTAAATTTAAGGTTAACGTCCGTTCCCTGGAATACCGGGCTTTTCGATACCTCGGCAAAAAAGGTCGGCAGCACCTTTCGTATCTTTTCAAAATCCTGGTTCTGGATCACAAACTGTACCGGCAGCGAGGTACGCGCACCGCTGCCGCCGCCGCTTATGGTTTGTTCCTGTATTACCAGTGCACGCGCATCAGGAAAACGCGACAATTTCTTTTGCAGGTAATCGGCTATCTGCTGCTGAGTGCGCTTCCGTTTATCGGGCGCAACCAAACCCACACGGCCAAAGCCCGAGTTTGCCGAACCACCGCCGCCGCTGCCCGGCGAAATAACCGAGATATTTACATTCTGCTCGGGGATCGAATCCTGCACCAGATCTGATACCCTGTCCATATACTTGGTCATGAATTCATAGTTCGCCCCTTCCGAGCCGGTTACCGAATAACGCAGCAGGCTCTTATCGTCCAATGGTGCAAGTTCTGTGGGTGTCGATCGCATCAGCAGGAAGATGATCACCAGCGAAACAGCCAGTATGGCAAACGATATCCACTTTACATTCATGAACTTAACCAGCGTTTCCTTGTATGAGTTGGTCATGTTCTCGAAGAACGGCTCTGTTTTTATGTAGAATTTCGATTTCTTTTGATTCTTACGGATCAGCTTCACGTTCAGCATTGGCGTTAACGATAACGATACGAAGGCCGAGATCAGCACCGCACCGGCTACAACCACTGCAAACTCGCGGAACAAACGGCCTGTAAAGCCCTGCAGGAAGATGATGGGAAGAAACACCGCCGCCAGCGTAACCGACGTAGAGATAACCGCGAAGAAGATCTCCGCCGATCCTTCGAACGCAGCCTTTCGCACCGGCATACCGGCCTCTACCTTTTTATAAATGTTTTCCGTCACCACAATACCGTCGTCCACCACAAGCCCCGTGGCCAATACAATACCCAGCAGGGTAAGGATGTTAATGGAGAACCCGAACACGTACATGATGAAGAACGCCCCGATCAGCGATACCGGGATATCGATCAGCGGGCGGAAAGCGATCAGCCAGTCGCGGAAGAACAGGTAGATAATAATTACCACCAGCACAAACGATACGATCAGCGTTTCCTGCACCTCCTCTATCGATTGGGTAATGAATTTGGTATTATCCAATGCCACCTTCAGTTTAATATCCGGCGGCAGGTCTTTTTCTATCTGCTTTAAACGTACATAAAAGTCTTTCGCTATTTGCACATAATTGGCGCCCGGCTGCGGAACTACAGCTAAACCTATCTCGGGCACGCCCGATTCCTTCAGCGCCGTTTCCTCATTAGCCGAACCTAATACAGCATAGCCAACATCACTCAAATGCACTACACGGTTACTATCGGCACGTATAATTAAATTATTAAAATCTTTTTCTGTCGATAGCTTACCAACGGCCCTGATCACCACCTCGGTACTGTTACCTTCAATTTTACCGGCAGGCAACTCCACGTTCTCAATGTTAAGCGCATTGCTGATGTCGGTAGCGGTAAGGCCGTACGAGGCCAGCTTATTCGGATCTATCCACAAGCGCATGGCATATTGCCGCTGCCCCTGTATATTAATGGCGCTTACGCCGGGAATTGTCTGCAGGCCTTCCTGCAGCACGTTCTCGGCATAGTCGTCAACCTGTGTAATGTTACGTGTGTCGCTGGTTACGGTAAGGGTAATGATGTTATCAGCGTTGGCATCCGCTTTGGTCACTACCGGCGGCGCATCTATATCCTGCGGAAGCTGGCGCTGGGCCTGCCCCACCTTGTCGCGCACGTCGTTGGCAGCTGTTTCCAGGTCGGCGTCGAGGTTAAACTCAACCGTGATCTGGCTCGAACCTACCGAACTTGTTGATGATATATTTCTGATACCAGGCACGCCGTTAATATTCTTTTCCAGCGGCTCGGTAATCTGCGACTCGATTACGTCCGCGTTCGCACCCGAGTAACTGGTTGTAACGGTAATAATAGGCGGATCCACCGAGGGGAAATCACGCACACCCAGGAATTTATATCCCGCAATACCAAACACCACGATAACCACCGACATTACCGTGGCCAGTACCGGCCTTTTTATACTTACTGACGATAAACTCATGGGGTTATTTAATAACTTTTAAAACTTTAACCGGAACCTTTGGACGGATCTGTATCAAGCCCGAAACGATCAAACTGTCGCCGGCCTTTAACCCGCTCACCACCTCAATTTTGGTGTCGGTGCGCAGATCGGTTTTCACCACCTTCGGCGTGGCAATACCATTATGAACCACGAAAACTTTATTGTCTTTCAGGTCGGGGATAACGCATTGCGTAGGCACCATAATAGTTTTGGGGATCTGGTCGAGCGTCAGGTTGATCTTTGCAAACGCACCTGCCTTTAACAGGTTCTGGCCGTTTGGTGCCTTTGCCCTAACCGTAATGGTGCGCGAGCTCAGGTCGATGGCCGGCTCTACGGCATACACCGAGGCCTGGAACGTATTCCTCGAGCTCTCAATCGTAAAACTGATCTTCGTGCCCTGCTTTATCAGCGGCAGGTAACGCTCCGGTACCGAAAAGGTAACCTTTGCCGGGTCGATGTTCACCAGCGTAGCGATCGCCGTCGATGGTGACAGATAACCGCCCGGGCTGATATTTCTCAAACCGATAGTACCTGAAAACGGCGCGCGGATCTCGGTTTTGGCTATCTGCGCTTTCAGCACCTCGCTTTGGGCTTTTAAAGTATTCAAAGAAGTTAACGAGGTATCATACTCCTGCTGGCTGATGGCCTCTTTTTGCAGCAATATGCTGTTGCGGTATTCGTTCTGCTTGGCCAGCGCCACCTGGTAGTCGTTCTGTTTTAACGAAGCAACCAGGTCCTGGTTATAAACCTTCACCAGCAGCTGTCCTTTCTTAACTGCGGTACCTTCGTTAAAGTAAATGCCGGTAATGGCGCCTGCCGTTTCGCTCACCAGGCTTACCTTTTCATTGGCATCAATGGTACCGGTAACATCTATGCTATTATCAACGGTAGTATCCTTAACAACCATCACGTTCACCGCAACCGGACCGGTCTTTTTCTTTTTGCCTTTATCGGCCTGCTGGGCCATGGCCTCTTTGCCTTTTTCGCTAAAAAATTTATTGTAGATCAAAAAGCCGATAAGCAGTGCAAGCACGATATATATAATATACCTTGTTCTCATATTGGGGTTAGTTGTTAAGGTTTTATTTCGTTGTTGTTTTCTGCCGATAGAAATGGCCGCATGTTCAGCTCCATTTTTTTCAGCACCATGTTAAAAATTTCCAGCTCTTCCGCCGGAATATTCTCCGTTATGCTTTTGTTAATTGTTTCAAACGTGGCCACAATTTTAGGCGCCGCCTTTTTGGCCTTATCTGTCGCTTTAAGCAGGTGTTCGCGCCTGTCGGCCGGGTTAATTTCCCGGTAAACAAAACCCTGCTCGCTCAGCGTATCAATGATATTTACGATCAGCGATTTGTCCTTTCCCAATGCACTCGCCAAAGCCTTCTGGGTTAATTCGCCATCATGATAGCATATATACGCCAACGCATAATAGTACCGGCTTATGCCCAAAGGTTCAAGCTGTTTTGTCAGCTGATTCAGGTATATGCGGCCCAGGTTATTCAGTTTGCGCGATATCGGCTCTATCAGTTTCACTTCCATGTTCGGCGTCAAAATTATATAGTTAAACATACCGATAGTTGTGTGTATCAACCATTTTACAAGTAACAATTCTGTAACATATTTTCGAAAAGTTATAACTTGCGCAGATTAGTGCAGTGCCTCACCCCAAACCCCTCTCCAAATGAGAGGGGTTTGGGAAAAACCCAACACGTGAAGCTCAAGTCCTCTTCTTTGGAGAGGATTTAGGTGAGGCAAGAAAAATGCTCAACATTGAACCGAAATTATTGCTACAATACAATGAAAACTATTAGGCTGGCCGTACTTCTTTGCATTACTTTGCTTTTTATGGAAATACCTACTACTAACGCAGCAAATGCTGTAAAAATCAATTATACGGTTACCTTTCCCGAAGCCCAGGCACATTACGCCGATATCGAAATGACGGTATCAGGCCTGGCCCAGCCTTCCATCGATCTCAAGATGCCGGTATGGACGCCCGGCTCATACCTCGTAAGGGAATTTGCAAAAAACATCGAATCGTTTTCGGCATCGGCTAATGGTAAGGATATTGCTTCCCGCAAGATCAACAAGAACACCTGGCACATCAATACCACCGGCTTACACGCCATAACGGTAAAATACCGCGTGTACTGCTTTGAGATCTCGGTGCGCACCGCCTTTGTCGATGCTTCGCACGGCTTTCTATCGCCCACAGGCATTTTCCTGTATCCCGATAAAATGATCCATACGCCCTCAACCGTAAAGATCATCCCCTATAAAGGCTGGACTACCGTTTCTACCAGCCTCGAAATGGTGAATAATGATCCTTTCGTTCGTCACGCGCCTGATTTTGATATCCTGTTCGATTCTCCTATTGAAATAGGCACACAGGATGTGTTCGGCTTCGATGCTGCAGGTGTTAAATATGAAGTGTGCATGGTTGGCGGCGGCAATTACGATAAGGAACAATTAAAGGTAGACATGGCAAAAATTGTAGAGCAGGAAACCAAAGTATTTGGCGAGAACCCCAACAAGCACTACGTTTTCATTGTACACAACAACCAGCGCGGCGGCGGCGGTTTGGAGCATTTAAGCTCGACAACTCTTGGCGCTTCGCGCGATAACTATGCCAACGCCGGCGGATATCGCAACTTCCTGGGCCTGGTAGCGCACGAGCATTTCCACCTGTGGAATGTAAAACGCCTGCGCCCTATTGTATTAGGTCCGTTTAATTATGATAACGAGAATTACACCACCGATCTTTGGATAGCCGAGGGTTTCACCGCCTACTATCAGAACCTGATCCTGCGTCATGCACAGATCATCAGTCCTGATATTTACCTGAGCGCAATGACAGGTGAGATCAACACCATCGAAAATCAGCCCGGCGCTAAAATTCAGCCATTGGCCGAAGCCAGCTTCGATGCATGGATCAAATCATACCGTCCTAACGAAAACTCGGTAAATACCGGAATCTCCTATTACGATAAAGGCGCCGCCGTAGGCATGCTGCTCGACCTGGAGATCATTCACGACAGCAAGGGCAAATATTCGTTGGATGACGTAATGAAATACATGTACCAAACCTATTATAAAACCAAAAAACGCGGTTATACCGACGAAGAGTTTAAACAGGGACTGGAAAAATTCGCCGGCAAAAGCCTCACCGATTTCTATAAAAACTACATCTACGGCCTCACCCCACTCGATTATAACAAGTACCTCGCCTATGCAGGTTACCGGGCGTTCGACGAAGCTGCCGATAGCAATGAGCCAACCTTAGGCATCAACATTGTTGAAAATAACGGCAAAAAATTCGTGGTAAGTGTACTGCGCGGCACCGCCGGCTGGATCGACGGCATTAACGTAAATGATGAAATTACCGCCATCGACGGTAGCCCGGTTACCGATGTTGCCACCATGCTCAACGGCAAAAAAGTAGGTGATAAAATTTCTATATCCGTCCTCCGCGACGGCCTGCACCTCAACCTGCCCGTAACCCTGCTGCGTAACAACCGCTTCAAATACAAGATCGAATCGCGCACCGATTTGACGCCAGAGCAAACGGTAGTTCGCAAAAAGTGGCTTGGCTTGGTGGAATAAGTTGACCGGGTTAGATTGAGTTGATTAGGTTGAATGAGTTAAAAATATCCAACTTACTTAACCTAATCAACTAAATAAACTTTCCTCAAACAATCGGGTCGTTTTATTATTTAATAGTAAAATCACTTAAAATAATAAACGATCATGAATTCATTACTATACGTCATCGCCGTCATCCTGCTTATCGGATGGGCAATCGGTTTTTTCTTCACCACAATGGGCAGTCTCATACATGTGCTACTGGTGATAGCCATCATCGCATTTATACTCGGCCTCATCCGCAGGCCAACGGCAGTATAGTCAACTTATAAATAGAAACTCACAACAATAGAAATGCCCGGCGAAATCGCCGGGCATTTCTATTACTGGTAATCCATCAATCCAAACCCTGTCATTTCGAACGCAGTGAGAAAACTTAGACACTTTGCATTGCGCCAATGGATTAGCAAATGCACCAGCGCTAATGTCGCTTATCTAAGTTTTCTCACTGCGTTCGAAATGACAACGAAGAAAAGCTCGCTCACGCCCCCTTCTTCACACTCAAACTCTGCATCAACTGATCGTACAGATCATCGCTTGTAGTCTTCTTCGGCTTGATCTTCTTGATAGTAGCCCGCTTACCCTTCGCCTTGGCATGAATGATCTTCAACAGCTCGTCATTATACTCGTCCTTATATTTCGACACATCAAATTTCTCGGCATATTGATTGATTAGGGCCATACCCACATCCAGTTCCTTTTTATTCACGGTAACGTCATCGGCAATTTTCAGATCTTCCGTACTTCGGATCTCCTGCCCGAAACGGATTTTGGTAACCACCAGCACGTTCTTCACCGGGTAAACCATACAAAGCGATTCGGTGCTACGCAGCACAAAACGCGCCAACCCTGCTTTTTTCGACTTAATGAGCGCCTGGATCAAAAGCGCATAGGCTTTGTTGTTCTTGGTATCCGGCTCGGTATAGTAGGAGGTTTCGTAGAACATCGGGTTCACATCGGCGATATCTACAAAGCTCTCAATCTCTATCACCTTGCTTTTTTCCGGCGCGGCGTCCTCAAAGTCCTGTTCGTCCAATATTACATATTCATCATTTATTTTATAGCCCTTAACAATTTTGTCGTAAGGCACTTCCTTGTGGGTGTGCTCATTCACCCGCTGGTAGCGGATGCGCGAATGATCGCGACTATCCAGCATATCCAGGTCAAGCTTGGTGGTTTCTACCGCCGAATACAATTTAATAGGTATGCTCACCAGTCCGAAACCCAGCGAACCCTTCCAGATCGATCTCATAGTCAATTGATTTGTTGGAATAGATATAACCGTTAGAAACGGTAAACGGTTTTAAATAAAGGTAGTGTTCCATCCATCAATTCTTTATATTTATCTCAACCAAATCCACCACATCATGGCCGAATTAAAAACCAAAGCGACAAAACTCAGCGTAAAAGATTTCCTCGATGCCAAAGCCGATCCAAAAGTCCGCGCCGATTGCGATACTCTTTGCAACATCATGGAACGCGTAACCGGCGAACCCGCCAAAATGTGGGGACCAAGCATCGTCGGTTTCGGCAAATACCATTACGTGTACGACAGCGGCCGCGAAGGCGAAATGTGTATCACAGGCTTTTCACCACGCAAACCGGCCCTTACTCTTTACGTGAGTGCAGGAGCAGAAGCACAGGCACCGCTCATTGAAAAACTCGGCAAGTTCAAAAGCAGTAAAGGCTGCCTCTACATCAAAAAATTAAGCGATGTGGATCTCAATATTTTAGAACAGATCGTCAAAACAGGGGTTGAACATTTAAGGTCGAAATATCCGGATTAAGGTTCAGACACTACAATTCCACTACCTCTACCCTAATCATCCGCTTTTCCCGGATTTCCCCCCTATCTTTCGGCACCAATTATTACGCCCATGAAACTGCCCGCATTTATCCTGCTGTTTGTTGCCCTTTCCTTTACCGTTAAGGCGCAGCCCATCATTTACGCTAACCAGGTAGGCTTTGATGCCGGCAAACCCAAAATAGCAATCGTTCGCTTCGATCAGCCGCTTGCCCGCAAAACCGTATTTAATATTGTAAACACTACAACCAAAAAATCGGAGTTCATGGCAGTGCTAAGCGGGCCCCAAACTATCAATGAATGGGCGCCCGGCAAAAGCTTTTATCAGGCCGATTTTTCGGCATTCAATAAACCGGGCAAATATGTGGTGAGCGTTAATTTCGACGGCAAAAAATATATTTCCTTTCCCTTCACCATTGCCCAAGATGCGCTGGCTAAACTTATGCTTTCGTCTATCATCCATTATTACAATAAGCAGCGAGCCAATACCCAGCAGGAAATAGAGGCCGATACCCACATGAAATTACAGGGCAGCGGCGATAAAACCGTTGATATGCACGGCGGCTGGTGCGATGCCTCCGGCGATGTAAGCAAATATTTCTCGCACCTCGCCTATGCCAACTTCATGTCGCCGCAGCAAACGCCATTGGTGGTTTGGTCGATGGAAAACACATCCGAGGGCATCCCCGCGTTGCTTGCCAAATGGCATCTGAAAGATTCATTAGATAACGAAGCCCTCTACGGTGCCGATTATATGATGCGCGCCTTATCAAAAGATGATTACTTCTACATGATCATCTTCAGCTATTTTAATAAAGACCCGCATGCGCGCCGCATCGTGGGTCTGCGCGCCAACAGCGTCACTACCGACGAGTACCAGGCTGCCTTCCGCGAGGGCGGCGGCATGGCCATTGCCGCGCTGGCCCGCATCTCCCGCTGGAAAAAACATGGCGAATACACCCAAAAGCAATACCTCGATGCCGCCAAACGTGCCTTCGCCCACCTGTTGATCTACAATACCAAATACGACGATGACGGCAAAGAAAACATCATCGACGATTATTGCGCCCTCATGGCCGCCACCGAACTCTGGATCGCCACCAACGAAACCCAGTACCGCGACGAAGCCCGTAAACGCGCTCAAAACCTCAACAAACGGATGAGTCCCGCAGGTTATTTTATTTCGAACGATACTAACCGCCCCTACTGGCATGCCAGCGATGCGGGTTTACCGGTAGTAGCTTTGTCGCGTTATCTTAAAAAAGAGACCGATGCAGAAATGCGTTTTGCAGCCCTCGGCACTATCAAAAAAGCATTAAATTATAACCTTGCCGTTACATCAAAAGTGAGCAATCCGTTTGGCTATGCACGGCAGTCGTTTTTATATAAGGGTGAGGTGAAGGATGGCTTCTTTATTCCGCATGATAACGAAACCGGTTGGTGGTGGCAGGGCGAAGATGCCCGCCTCGGCTCGCTGGCAACCGCTGCGCTCGTGGGAGGAAAATTAGTTTATGGAGATAAAGGAAACGCAGCAGCAAAAGACTCATTGAACGTATTTGCCTCCCGGCAGCTATCGTGGATTTTAGGCTGCAACCCATATAGTATGTGTTTCATGTATGGCTTCGGCAAAAATAATGTGCCGTATATGCATTCCAACTTTGGCCACGGCTCCGAGCACGGCGGTATTTCCAACGGCATCACCGGTAAAAAAGAAAATGGCGACGGTTCAGGCATCGACTACAAAACCGAAGACAACGGCAACGAATGGCGCTGGACCGAACAATGGATCCCTCACGCTGCATGGTTTTTGCAAGCGATAACAGCATTGGCGCAGAAATAGATCTTATTTAACTCTTGTCATCTCGAACGATAGTGAGAGATCTTATACAAGCGACATTACCGCAATTGCATTAGCGCCAATGCATAGCCCGGATGCAAATAGCATAAGATTTCTCGCTCTCACTCGAAATGACAAGCGGGAGAATAAAAATGACGAAAAATCCGAAATCGAACATCCGAATTCCGAAATCTATCTACTCCAACCCATAATCCTTCAGCTTCCTGTACAGCGTAGCAATGCCAATATTGAGCAACCTTGCCGCCTCCGCACGGTTGCCATGAGTATGGTTCAACACCCGTTGAATATGCATTTGCTCAACCGACGAGAGATCAAAAACTGATGAAGTATTATCCGCCTGTAAGCCCTGCGGCCCCTGCAACTCGTAAGGCAATAACGACTCATCCACAACAGGGTCGTCAGCCAGGATCACAGCACGTTCGATGATGTTTTTCAACTCGCGGATGTTGCCTGGCCAGTTATAAGCCTCCAGTTTCTCAATAAACTTATCGCTCATCCCGGTAAATTGCTTCTTCACCTTCGCGCCGAAGTAACTGATAAAATATCCGGCTAATAGTTTAATATCCTTCTTCCGCTCGCGCAGGGCTGGTAAAGTAATTTGAAATACCGATAAACGATAAAACAGATCAGACCGGAAACCGCCCTTGCTCACCTCGTCCTGCAAATTGCGGTTGGTAGCAGCAAGTATGCGTACATTCACCTGTGTGGGCTTGGTATCACCTATCTTAATGAACGATTGCGATTCCAGCACCCGCAGCAATTTGGCCTGTAAATCGTGGTCCAGTTCGCCAATCTCATCTAAAAAAATGGTCCCGCCGCTGGCCTCCTCAAAAAGCCCTTTTTTATCCTTTACCGCACCCGTAAACGCTCCCGCTTTATGGCCAAACAACTCACTTTCCAACAACTCTTTGGTAAACGCGCTGCAATTTACCGCCACAAATGATTTCGCATTCCGCGTACTTGCCTGGTGTATCGCCTCAGCAAAGATCTCCTTACCGGTACCTGTTTCGCCCAATAACAATACGGTAGTATCGGTAAGCGCTACTTTCTGGGCCAGTTTGATCACCTCGGTAATAGCTGCCGATTTCCCGATCAGCCGCTCAAAACCGAACTTGCTGTTCAGCTTCCGTTCCAGCTCAAAAACCTTTTGCTGTAGCAGGGCTTTGTCCATCGCTTTGCTCACCAGCGGAATAATACGCTCGTTATCGTCGCCTTTGGTAATATAATCGAATGCGCCGTTTTTGATAGCCTTCACACCATCGCCAATGGTACCGAAGGCAGTTAACACGATGAGCTCGGTCGCCGGCCAATTCGATTTGATTTGTGAAGTAAGCTCAATGCCGTTGATATCAGGCAGTTTCACATCGCTGATCACCACCGGAATAGACTCCTGCTGCAATTTCCGCAGCGCCTCCTTTCCGTTCGATGCTATCAGCACCTCGTAACCTTCCAGTTGAAGAATGCGGGCCAGCAGGCTGCGCAGGCGTTCCTCATCGTCAATAATTAACAGCTTCTCTTTTTGCATGGATAAGGCAAAAGTGAGTATTTATTTTGAAATTTATTCACTCGCTTCTCTCCCTATAAATCTCATCCCTAAAACCACAAACGGAACCGCAAACAGCACATCGGTACAATGCGCCACCCACTCAATGCGAAATATACGTCCCAGCGGAAAAACCGCCGCACCGATACAGATCAAAACGCCCAGCCACCATTCAACAGCCTTCGTACGAATAAGGTTAATACCCAGCACCAGCAGGCTCAACGGGAAAAGCGGTCCCGCCCAAAAGATGAGTATGCCCGAGCTTACCGGGTACTGCGCCAGCGTTTTGATGTATTCCTGATGCGGGATATGAAAAACCGTGGTAAAATAGCCGAGGTAACTAAAACTGTTCCCGCCCATGCAGCTGCCGCAAATAGCAATAAACAAACCGATAGCATAATACAAAGGCATCCTTTGCTTCACCAGCCCGAACAACGCATAAAGCCCCGGTATCCAAAACGCATTCGACAATGTCAGCAGCACTGCCGCAACAACACCGTATTCCCCATTCTGCCAAAAGAATGTTGATGCGCCAAACAAAAGCGGAGCAATTATTAAGGTAGATCCGAGAAGTTTTGATTGTGAAGGGTTCGCCATAATCCGCAGGTTTTATTGCTGATTGTGACGATGGAGATTGGGGCGAGGTTACAGTACTCAGAACAGACTTACGAAGTTTTTAAAACTTCGTAAGTCTTATCCGTACCTCACAATAACGCGGAGGTAAATCCGAAACCGAACATCCGAAATCCGAAATCAAACACGTGGCAGTTTATACCCGTTATGATATTCCTTCATCAAATACTGCTTATTGATAGCATTATCTGTAAACTGATGTGCATTATTATCCCATTCAAGTTTTTTGCCGCTGCGATAAGCAATGTTGCCCATCTGTGCTACGGTGGCTACATGCGCTCCGGCCTGTATCGGGCAATGCAGGTCTTCCATTTTGCGCGATTTAACTACGTTCACAAAGTTCTCCCAATGCTTGTCCAATCCATCGTCTGATTTGGCTACGAAAGGCTTGCTTACCTTGTTGCCGCTTTGGCGTTCTTCTATCACCTCCCATCCGCCGCGGTTTAGTATCAGTGTGCCATTATTGCCGATGTAAGCGATGCCATGGTCGCGGTTATACGAGCCGTTATCTATCCCCATGGCCGAATCCCAAACCATATTAAAGCCATCGAATTCATAAAGCGTTGTCAGCGTATCAGGCGTTTCTTCATACAGATCGGGGTATGCAAATCTGCCGCCTAATGCAGATACTGATTTCGGCACAGGCGATTTCATTCCCAGCAAACCATAATCCAGCAAATGCACGCCCCAGTCGGTCATCAGGCCGCCTGCGTAATCCCAAAACCAACGGAAGTTAAAATGGAATCGACTTGCATTAAATGGCACCGTTTTAGCCGGACCAAGCCAGGCTGCATAGTTCACACCTGCCGGTGGCGCGGTATCGGGCACTACGGCGCCCGGTTTCATCCAGCCCTGATAGCACCAAACTTTCACCGTACGGATATTTCCCAACTGACCGCTCTGCACAAAATCAACTGCATCCCTGAAATGCTGTTGACTCCGCTGCCATTGGCCGGCCTGCACTACTTTGTTATATTTTTGCTGCGCTGCAACCATCGCGCGGCATTCGCCTATCGAGTTGCCTACCGGCTTTTCTACATAAACATCCTTCCCGGCTTCAACCGCATGCATCATGATCATAGCGTGCCAGTGATCGGGCGTACCGATGATCACTGCATCAATGTCCTTCTGATCCAGCAGCTGGCGGTAATCGTCATATTTGCGGATCTTCGATACATCGCGACCGGTCTTGGCCAGGTCTGCCAGGCGTTTGTCCATTACAGTTTTGTCCACATCGCATACCGCCACCAGGTTCACGCCCGGTATCTTCAGGGCCGAAGTGGTATCAGCCCAGCCCATGCCGTTAATACCTATTGCCCCGATATTCAGCTGATCGCCCGGCGCAACGCCGCCTTTAAAAATTGCGAAAGCCGGATTGCCTAAAGCCGATGCCAAAATGCCCCCACCGGCCACAATAGCCGATTTTTGTAAAAAGTCTCTGCGTGAACTCATATAGTTTTTAATAAATTGGTTGCAATAAAATTAAAACTATTTCGCCATCTGCAATCACAAATTTGTTGTTATTGAGTGATAATTATGTTAACACGATTTGCAGGATTTGGAAAGATTTACAGGGTTGAAGGATAGACATGTCACCCTTTTACGGTGAAATCATTTTCAATCGGTGAAATCATCACTCAAAAAGTCCCCGTCAATGATCAGCAATTTTACCCCGGTTTCCGTTACCGAGCGGTGTGAACTCAAATCATCCGAAACAATGTAGCTCATCCCTCCGGATAACTTGTAGCTTTCGCCGGTTTGCAATTCGGTGGTAAATTCGCCTTCAAGGCAATAAACTATGTGTCCCTTCTGGCACCAATGGTCGGCAAGGTAGCCCGGGGTATATTCCACAACGCGTACGCGCAAGCCATCAAATTGCAGTGTTTGCCAAAAGGCAGTACCCGTAATGCCGGGATGAGTTGTTTTATCAATGTTTTCCCAATTGATGATTTGGAAAGGAATTTTTGTGGGTTGCATATAGTTAGAGTTGGATGCCTTTTTTCTCCGCTTTGTCATCTCGAACGATAGTGAGAGATCTTAGATAAGCGGCATTAATGCCAATGCACAGTCCGAAAGCATGGTGTATAAGATTTTTTTGGCTTACGCTCAAGAGAATAGCTCTCGCCCGAAATTACATGGCAGGAAGTTAACAAATCCGAAATCGAAGCTTCGCACAGCGAAGCCCCTCTTAAGCGCCAAAACAAAATAACAAACACGAAAAATCCCGAAGTCAAACATTCGTAAATCGTAATTCTGAAATCGTAATTCTATCCGGCCTTCTCCAAATACACCACAAACTCCGACCCCTCCCCGGGCCGGCTTTTCACTTCCAGTTTACCATTATTGGCATCAACAAATTGTTTGATCAGCCCCAGGCCTATACCTGCTCCCGCTTCGTTGTTGGTACCGAAACCTGATATATCTTTACCTGTCACCTTAAACAGCTTCTCCATTTTTTGAGGCAGGATACCGATGCCGTTATCGGTTACGTGGATGATCTGGTAATCTTCGTCGGTGGTATAAGATACGTTGATGGTGCCGCCATGCGGGGTAAACTTAATGGCATTGCCTATCAGGTTGTTAAAAACTATGCGCACATGGTTAAGGTCTGCCTGAACCAGTTTTTCGGCATCATAATTATGGCAAAGCGTTATTCTTTTATTTTTGGCGAGAAAATTAGACAGCGTCACAATTTCATCTATCACCTTCGAAACGTCCAGCGTCATCAGGTCGGTTTTATTACCGCTTTGCTGGCTCACCGCCCACGCCAAAAGATTATTCACCATAATGGTTACCAGGCTTAGCTGCTGGTAAAAACCATTCAGTACTTCCTTTTGCTCAGCCGGGGAAAGCTCATCGGGACCCATGTTATCCATCGTCTGCAAAATAGCTGCAAACGGACTCCGCAGGTCATGACTGATCACCGAAAACAGCTGATCCTTGGTTCGGTTCAATTGGTGCAGCGTTTCCTTTTGATGCAATATCTCGGCCTTTTGCTGCAGTATTTCTTCGTTTTGTTTTTGCAACACCGCGTTCAACCGCGTTTTCTGCCGGTTACTGCGGATAATAAAGATAATAAGGATGATCACCACCACTGCGATCATGTTCCTGAAGAACAGCAGCCGTTTGGCAAATGCTATCGAGTGCTCTTTGGTCTGAATTTCACTGCGCAATTTCCTGTTATCCTTCACTAAGGCTACCCGGCTAACATTGAGTTGCGCCACCGCCTCGCCTACGGCATTATGCTGCTCGTGCGCCAGTTGCTGGGCCTGCTTGGCAAAAAACAAGGCACTGTCAGTATTTTTATTTAAGTATAAGGCAGAGAGATCATTGAGGAGTTTTACGTTCGAGGTATCGGTTCGGTAGGTTGTTGCCGCTTTGGCTTTTTCCCATCTGCTCAGCAAACCGGCGTCATTCTGCCAGGCAAAACTTTTAAAACACGTACAAATTAACAGCAGTAAACAGCTATACCGCCTCAAAAATTTTGTAACAAGCATCTATCAAACCGGTTGGGAAATCAACGTCTAAATCAGGGGTGAAAATAATAAATAATTAGGTACAATAGCAACATGTATATCAATTTGTTACCCTTATTTTTAACTGTACAGGCG